>NZ_BEHC01000068.1:23854-46855 GCF_003112495.1 Enterococcus sp. H57 | reverse complement strand
AATACAGGCGGTGCAGGATTCTTAGGTGCACTGATTGGTGGATTCTTAGCTGGTTATGTCATCGTATTTTTACGTAAATTATTCAAGAACTTACCAAAATCATTGGATGGAATCAAAACGATCCTCTTTTATCCAGTGTTTGGATTACTGATTACTGGTTTCTTGATGTTGCTGGTCAATGTTCCTATGAAAGCAATCAATGATGCATTGAACGGTTTCTTGACAAGTATGAGTGGTTCGAATGCTGCTTTACTTGGTGCATTATTAGCTGGAATGATGGCTGCAGACTTGGGCGGTCCAATCAACAAAGCCGCTTATGTGTTTGGTACAGCAACTTTAGCTACGACTGTTGCAACTGGCGGAAGTGTCGTGATGGCTTCTGTTATGGCTGGAGGAATGGTACCTCCATTGGCAATTTTCGTTGCTACACGTTTGTTTAAGAATAAATTCAGCAAAACAGATCAAGATGCTGGTTTGACGAACATCGTGATGGGACTATCGTTTGTCACGGAAGGATCGATTCCATTTGCAGCTGCTGACCCGATTCGTGCCATTCCAAGTTTTATTATTGGTTCTGCTTTAACTGGCGGATTAGTCGGAGCTTTCGGGATCAAATTACTGGCTCCTCACGGCGGGATTTTCGTTGTATTCTTACTGAGTCACCCGGTCATGTATTTGGTGTTTATTGCTATCGGAGCAGTCGTATCTGGTGTGATTTATGGGTTATTGAGAAAAGCTCCTGCAGAAGCAGAAGCATAGAAATAAAAAAGAAGAGGCTGGGTTTTCCCAGCCTCTTCTTTTTTTATAGAATCATATAGAATCAAGTAGTGTAGATGAATAGTTGTTGTAAAATAGTTTTTCCATGTTCGTTAAAATGATTGCTTCAAATTTGTGATAGAAGATTTAGCCTCGATTTCCTGCTTGATTCTTGGCAAGTTTGCTTCATCAGTCAAGATAACCAAAATATCTCCTACACTCATGATCGTATCACCGTGAGTCAAGATTTCCTGATTTCCTCTGCGTATAGAGATTAGCAGCATATTTTTAGGCCAATTGAAGTCTCGTACCATTAAACCGTCTAAAGAACTCTCTGCCGTTACTGGAAAATCAAAAGTTGTCCTTGCACCTTTTAGTGAGGCGGTCTGAGTATTTCCAAGTAGACGTTCCAATAATGATTCGTAAATTGGATTACCGCCGAGAAGGTCATTGACGATATAAGCAACAAGAGCAGCCAATCCTAAAGGCATCAGATGATTAAGAGAGCCAACCATTTCTGTCACTAAAATAATTGCTGTCAGCGGTGCTTTTCCAATCGCTGTGAAATAACCAGCCATGGCAATAACGACAAAATCCTTGATGTAGATTGGATCCATCCCGAAATCAACCATAATGTTTCCATAAAAGCTACCGATTAAAGCCCCCAATGTCAATATCGGAAGGAAAATCCCCCCTGGAAGACCACCACCGTAAGAAATCATGGAAAAAACGAATCGAAGAACAAACAAACCGATAATCATAATGATTGGCAAGGAAGCATGTCCAAAAGCTAAAACGATTTGATTGCCTCCGCCTAGAGTACTAGGCCATAAATAACCAATTGGCAAAATCAGCAAGAAAGGAACGAACCCGTGAAAATAAGCTGGTAAAGGCAATCGGTTGTAAAATTTTGGCAAAGCCAGCAAGACCTTCTGATAAATAAAACCTAAGACGCCTAGAAGTACTCCTAAGATCACTAAGGAACCATAATATTTCAACGGCAAAGAAGGAAGATCACCTAGATATAAAACAGGTCTCAAGCCGAAAAAGTAAAGAGAGACGAAGTTAGCAGTGATTGCTGAAGCAAATGATGTCAGCCAAACAAGTGGAGAAAAGGAGTGATGGATTTCTTCTAAAACAAAGAGTAATCCTGCGATAGGAGCATTGAATGCTGCTGCAAGTCCGCTACTTGCACCGCTAGAAATTAAAATCTTTTCTTCTGAAGATGGACTCCGAAACAATTGTCCAGCTCCTTGTCCAATGGATGCGCCAAGCTGTATAGAAGGTCCTTCTCTACCTAGAAAAAGGCCCGCACCAACTGAAAGTACACCGCCAATGAACTTTTTCCATAAAACAGAGAACCAGTTCATTGATAATTCCCCGCGAAGCTGTCCCTCTACTTGTGGAATCCCGCTTCCCTTGATATCCGGTTCATTTTTGACCAGATAACCCACGAAAAATGCTGCAAGGATGCAGCAAATAGCTAGGCCAATTAAGTAAATCGGCTGTTCCCGACTCATTTCATAGATACTTCGAACTAAATCGCTTAGCTTTTCGATAGATAATCGAAACAGGCTAACGACGATTCCTGTCAGCAGTCCAACAAATATTCCTTTTAGAATAAAATATATCTGAGTCTTATCTAATTTCTTGATTTTTCCTTTTTTTTCCATTCAAACGCCTCGCTTTCTTTTAATTTAGCGCGAAATCAACGAATTGACAAGGAAAAATCCATAAAAAGAAACAAATGATTTTGAACTAGCTAGTTTAATGAAAGCCAAGAAAATGCTATAATTAACAAGATTGATAAAAGAAAGGATGTTGTTAATGTCATCCAAAGCTGAATTATTAAACGGGATGAACCCCCGTCAGAAAGAAGCTGTTCTTCACACTGACGGACCATTACTGCTAATGGCAGGTGCAGGAAGTGGAAAGACGAGAGTGTTGACACACCGCATTGCCTATTTGATTGAGGAAAAAGAAGTCAATCCTTGGAACATCCTAGCGATTACTTTTACCAATAAGGCTGCAAAAGAAATGAAAGAACGTGTCAATGCGATTCTCGCATCTGGAGGCGAAGATGTCTGGGTATCGACTTTTCACTCGATGTGTGTGCGTATTTTAAGAAGAGATGTTGATTTTATCGGGTATAACCGGAACTTTACAATCATCGATTCTTCTGAACAGCTGACCTTGATGAAACGGATACTAAAAGAACTGAACATTGATCCGAAAAAATATGATCCTCGAAGTATATTAGGAACAATCTCTCAAGCAAAAAACAGCCTGCAGACCCCTCAGGATTTTGCAAAAATGCAAGGCAGTTATTACGAAGAGATTGCGGCAAAATGTTATGCTGCTTACCAAAAAGAGCTTCAATATAATCAATGTATGGACTTTGACGACCTGATCATGAATACGATTCGATTATTTGAAGAACATCCTGATTCACTCACATATTATCAAAACAAATTCCATTATATTCATGTAGATGAGTACCAAGATACAAATCACGCACAGTATACGCTAGTCAATTTATTGGCAGGTAGATTTAGGAACCTGTGCGTCGTGGGAGATGCAGATCAAAGTATTTACGGCTGGCGCGGTGCAGATATGCAGAACATCTTGGATTTTGAAAAAGATTATCCAGATGCTGCAGTAATTTTGCTAGAACAAAACTATCGCTCCACGAAAAACATCCTTAGCGCAGCAAACCAAGTCATTGAAAACAATAGCAATCGAAAACCAAAAAACTTGTGGACAGAAAACAAAGAAGGAAACAAGATCACTTACTACCGTGCAGATAATGAACGAGACGAAACCCGTTTTATCGTAGACCGGATGCAAGAAGAGATTCGAAGCAATCATCGGAATTACGGCGACTTTGCCATCTTGTACCGGACGAACGCACAATCTCGTGTAATGGAAGAAACTCTGTTGAAAGCAAATATTCCTTATAAAATGGTTGGAGGGCACAAGTTCTACGATCGTAAAGAAATCAAAGATATTTTAGCGTATTTGAATGTGCTGGCAAATCCTCAAGATTCAATCAGTTTTGAGCGTATCGTTAATTCGCCCAAACGAGGCATCGGACCAGGATCTATCGAAAAACTACGCAGTTTTGCTTCTCTTCATGAATGGCCACTGCTTGAAGCAGCGCAAAATGTGGATCTGGCAAATATCGGTGGAAAAGCAGGACAGCAATTAGGTGCATTTGGAGAGATGATCCAAGAAGTCACTCAGATGATCCCATACTTGACAGTGACAGAATTGACGAAAGAGGTTTTGGATCGTAGCGGATATCTAGAAGACTTAAAAATCCAAAATACATTAGAAGCACAAGCACGCATCGAAAACTTGGAGGAATTTTTAACGGTCACACAAGAATTTGACAAACAATTCGAACAGCAAAATGAAGAAGACGCTGATGCACCAGAAGAAAAACTAACGGTCTTCTTAAATGATCTGGCACTTGTTTCCGACATTGACAATTTAGAAGAAGATGCTTCCCAAGTGACATTGATGACTTTGCATGCAGCCAAAGGATTAGAATTCCCAGTTGTATTCCTGATTGGTCTAGAAGAGGGGGTTTTTCCTTTATCTCGAGCATTGATGGAAGAAAGCGAACTGGAAGAAGAACGCCGTCTCGCATATGTGGGGATCACGCGAGCAGAAGAAGCGTTGTATTTAACAAATGCTTTCTCCAGAACATTATATGGACGGACGCAATATAACCGACCTTCTCGTTTTGTAGAAGAAATCGATCAGGAGTTACTGGAAATCGAAGGCATGCGTCCTACGCCTAAAAAAACACCTGTATTCGCTAAAAAAACAGCATATAGCTATAAACAGCCAGAGACAGCGGTTGTTCCCTCTAAAAGTGCTACTGGAGGGGAAAATAACAGCTGGAAACCTGGAGATAAAGTCAAACACAAAAAATGGGGTCTAGGAACAGTCGTCCGAGTAAGCGGGACGTCGAAGGATCTAGAACTAGATGTGGCTTTCCCAAGTCAAGGAGTAAAACGTCTTTTGGCTGCCTTTGCGCCAATTGAAAAAGCTTAGTAGTGGAGGGTAAATGATGGAACATGAAATGACGATTGACGAAGCTGCTAAACGAGCAGAAGAACTTCGTACAAGACTGAACCAATGGTCTCGCGAATACTACGTAGAAGATAAACCAACAGTGGAAGACTATGTTTATGATAAAGAATACGCAGAATTAGTAGCAATCGAGGAACAATATCCTGATTTGATCACGTCTGATTCTCCCACTCAACGAGTAGGCGGAAAAGTATTAGAAGGTTTTGAAAAAGTCACTCATGATATTCCGCTTTACAGTTTGAACGACGTTTTCAGCAAAGAAGAGCTGATAGCTTTTGATCAACGTGTACAAAAAGCAGTGGGACGTGTAGTTGACTATTGCTGTGAACTAAAAATAGATGGACTTTCCGTTTCTTTGCGTTATGAAGATGGAAATTTCGTGAGAGGTGCGACTCGCGGGGATGGAACTGTAGGAGAAAACATCACTGAAAACCTAAAAACTGTCCGGTCGGTCCCAATCAAATTAAAAGAACCAATGAACATCGAAGTAAGAGGCGAATGTTTCATGCCAAAACGGTCATTTGTCCAATTGAACCAAGACAGAGAAGCAGAGGGAAAAGATATCTTTGCGAATCCTCGGAACGCCGCAGCTGGTTCTTTGCGTCAGTTAGATTCTAAAATCACAGCGAAAAGAAATCTGGACACTTTTTTATACACAGTAGCTGATTTCGGTCCTATGCAAGCAAAAACCCAGTATGATGCGCTAGAAGAGCTAGAAAAAATTGGATTCCACACGAATCGGGAAAAACGTCTATGTCATTCGATTGATGAAGTGTGGTCATACATTGAAGAATATCATGACAAACGTGTGGATTTGCCCTATGAAATCGATGGAATCGTCATCAAAGTGAATGAATTCTCGCTACAAGATCAACTTGGTTTTACTGTCAAAGCACCGAGATGGGCAGCAGCTTACAAGTTTCCGCCAGAAGAAGTTGAAACGCTAATCGAAAACATCGAATGGACAGTCGGTCGAACAGGGGTAGTAACGCCAACAGCTATCATGACACCAGTCCGAGTAGCAGGAACGACAGTAAGCCGTGCCAGCCTGCATAACGGTGATTATATTAAGTTGAAGGATATCCGCTTGAAAGATACAGTTCTGATTTATAAAGCGGGAGACATCATCCCAGAAGTTTCGCAAGTCGTGTTAGATAAACGACCTAAAGACAGCGAAGAATACCAATTGCCTACACATTGTCCAGTTTGTGGAAGTGAACTTGTCCATTTGGATGAAGAAGTAGCCTTACGGTGCATCAATCCTAAATGCCCTGCTCAAATGAAAGAAGGTTTGAACCACTTTGTTTCAAGAAATGCGATGAATATCGATGGGTTGGGGCCGCGCGTACTTGAACAGATGTATGATAAAAAACTAGTAGCAGATGTTGCTGATCTTTACAAATTGACAGAAGAAGAGTTATTGACGTTGGACAAAATAAAAGAAAAATCAGCAAATAATATTTTGACAGCAATCGACAACAGCAAAGATAATTCGGTCGAGCGGTTGATTTTCGGGTTAGGAATCCGACATGTCGGAGCGAAAGCAGCAAAAATTTTAGCAGAACATTTCGGTGATCTAGAAACATTGAGTAAAAGTGACTATGAGTCGATTATTGCGCTTGATACGATCGGTGATATCATTGCCGACAGTGTAGTCACTTATTTCAGTAACGAAGAAGTCCATGAATTGATGAATGAATTAAAACAAGCAGGCGTCAATTTCGAATACAAAGGGCTTCGAAATGCCCAATTGCAAGAAGTCGAGTCTCCTTTTAAAGAAAAAACAGTAGTCCTTACTGGTAAACTAACACGATTTACTCGTGAAGAAGCAAAAGAGACGATCGAAAATCTTGGCGGGAAAGTGACTGGTAGCGTATCGAAAAAAACGGATATCGTGGTAGCAGGAGAAGATGCTGGCAGCAAGCTGACCAAAGCACAAGAATTAGGAATCGAAGTTTGGACAGAAGATCAAATGGCAGATGCATTGGCTAAAAGTCGCTCAGTAGAAGAATGAAAAATGAGTTTTTTCAGACAAATTTCAATAAACAATTTCAGACACGGCACTCTTGTGTTAAAATAGAGAGCAAAGTTTTTAACTCGTTTAGAAAGAAGGGGTAGTATGGCGATTAGTGAAGAACAAGTGAAACACGTTGCCAAATTAGCAAAACTTGCGTTCGCAGATGAAGAACTTGCAAGTTTTACCGACCAATTAGGTAAAATCATCGATATGGTTGAAATGCTGGAAGAAGTAGATACGGAAGGTGTTCCATTTACGTCGAATGTGGTTGAAACAGTAAACGTGATGCGACAAGATCGGGCGCAAGCTGGATGGAACCGCGATGAATTATTGAAAAATGTGCCGGAAACAGAAGACGGCTTTATCAAAGTACCCGCAATCATCGATAATGGGGAGGCTGGCGCATAATGACAGAATTACACAATCGTTCTCTAGAAGAACTGCATCATATGCTTGTATCGAAAGAAATCACTGTACAAGATTTGACAAAAGCAACATTTGAACGAATCAAAGAAACAGAGCCTGAGGTCGAAGCATTCATTACATTGAACGAAGAAAAAGCATTGGAACAGGCAAAAGCTTTAGATGAAAAAGGGATTGATGAAAGCAACGTCCTTGCTGGTATTCCAATTGGTATCAAGGATAATATCGTAACAAAAGATATCTTGACAACCGCTGCATCTAAGATCCTTTACAATTTTGAACCAATTTATGATGCAACGGTCATGGATAAAATCTATCAAGCAGATATGATCCCTGTTGGTAAGCTAAACATGGATGAATTTGCTATGGGTGGAAGTACAGAAACTTCTTATTTCAAGAAAACAAAAAATGCTTGGGACCCAACAAAAGTACCTGGTGGCTCTTCTGGTGGTTCTGCAGCAGCAGTTGCAGCTGGACAAATTCCAGTTTCTTTAGGTAGTGATACTGGGGGAAGTATCCGTCAACCAGCAGCTTTTAACGGCATCGTAGGGATGAAACCTACTTATGGCCGTGTCTCACGTTTTGGTTTGATTGCCTTTGCTTCATCTCTTGACCAAATCGGACCAATGACCCGTACGGTGAAAGATAATGCATTAGCATTGACAGCTATCAGCGGTTATGACGAAAAAGACGGTACTTCTTCAGGCGTTTCAGTTCCTGATTTTGCAGAGGGACTGACAGGCGACATCAAAGGAATGAAGATTGCTTTACCTAAAGAATACTTAGGCGAAGGTGTGGCCCCTGGCGTAAAAGAAGCTGTATTGAAAGCAGCAGAAACATTCCGTTCATTAGGTGCTGTTGTGGAAGAAGTCAGCTTGCCTCATTCAAAATACGGTGTGGCTGTTTATTATATCATTGCCTCATCAGAAGCAAGTTCCAACTTGCAACGATTCGATGGTATCCGCTACGGTTATCGCTCTGAAAATGTGAAATCATTAGATGATGTATATGTCAACTCACGTTCAGAAGGATTCGGTGAAGAAGTAAAACGCCGTATCATGTTAGGTACATTCTCCTTAAGTGCGGGTTATTATGACGCTTACTTCAAAAAAGCAGGACAAGTCCGTACATTGATCAAACGAGATTTTGAAAAAGTCTTTGCAGATTATGACTTGATCATCGGGCCATCTTCACCAACAGTTGCATTCGGAATCGGTGAGAACATTAACGATCCAATCACAATGTACATGAGTGACATCTTAACGATCCCTGTCAACTTGGCTGGACTTCCAGGTATGTCTGTACCGGCAGGTTTATCAGAAGGATTACCAGTTGGATTGCAGATCATCGGTGATTATTTTGATGAAAAAACGATGTATCAAGCGGCATATGCGTTTGAACAAGCAACAGAATTCCACACACAACAACCAGCTATTTTAGGAGGGAAAGACGAATGAATTTTGAAACAGTCATTGGACTAGAAGTCCACGTCGAGTTAAAAACCAACTCAAAAATTTTCTCTCCAGCGCCAGCTCATTTTGGTGCAGAACCAAACAGCAATACAAACGTGATCGACTGGGGTTATCCAGGCGTGCTGCCAGTAATGAATAAAGCTGCGCTGGAATTCGGGATGAAAGCAGCTTTGGCATTAAACTGTGAAATCTCTAAAGATACTCATTTTGACCGGAAAAATTACTTTTACCCAGATAATCCAAAAGCATATCAAATTTCCCAATTTGATCAACCAATCGGTCATGACGGATGGATCGAAATCGAAGTAGAAGGTAAAAAGAAAAAAATCCGGATCGAACGTGTCCATTTAGAAGAAGATGCTGGAAAAAACATGCATGGTATTGGCGGTTATTCTTACGTTGATTTGAACCGACAAGGCACGCCTTTGATCGAAATCGTTTCTGAAGCTGATATGCGTTCACCAGAAGAAGCATACGCTTATCTAGAAGCATTGCGTTCAATTATCCAATTTACAGAAGTCAGCGATGTGAAAATGGAAGAAGGCTCTATGCGCTGTGATGCCAATATTTCTCTTCGCCCTTATGGACAAGAAGAGTTCGGTACGAAAGCAGAATTGAAAAACTTGAACTCTTTATCTTTCGTGAAAAAAGGTTTAGCTTTTGAAGAAAAACGTCAAGCAAAAGTTCTTCTTTCAGGAGGAGAAATCCAACAAGAAACACGCCGTTTTGACGAAACAACGAATAAAACAGTTTTGATGCGTGTCAAAGAAGGGTCTAGTGATTATCGTTACTTCCCAGAGCCTGATATCCCGAAATTCGTGATCGATGACGAATGGATTCAAAAAGTAAAAGCTAGTTTGCCTGAGATGCCAGCTTCTCGTCGCGAACGCTATATCCGTGAGTTTGGTCTTCCAGAGTATGACGCAATGGTATTGACACTTACAAAAGAAATGTCTGATTTCTTTGAAGCTGTTTTGGAAAATGGTGCAGATGCCAAGCAAGCATCTAACTGGTTGATGGGTGAAGTTTCTGCTTACTTGAACAGTGAGAAACTGGAATTAGCTGAGACAAAATTGACACCTGAGAACTTAGCAGGAATGATTCGTTTGATCGCCGATGGAACGATCAGCTCAAAAATCGCCAAAAAAGTCTTCCGTGAATTGATCACAAATGGCGGAGAAGCCCAAGAAGTAGTTGAAAAAAATGGTTGGGTGCAATTATCTGATCCGAACAAACTGCTTCCAATCATTAATGAAATTTTGGATAACAACCAACAATCTGTCGATGATTTCAAAAATGGAAAAGATCGTGCGGTTGGCTTCCTAGTCGGTCAAATCATGAAAGCAACTAAAGGACAAGCAAATCCTGGTGTCGTGAATAAGCTACTTAAAGATGAATTAGCGAAACGATAGAGGCTGAAAATGAAAAAAGCACGCGTAATTTATAACCCCACCTCGGGAAAAGAATTATTGAAAAAAAATTTGGCGGATATCCTACAGTCATTAGAAGAAGCAGGATTTGAAGCCAGCGCCTATGCAACTACACCAGAACCAGATTCAGCCAAGAATGAAGCACGTAGAGTCGCAGAACTAGGTTTTGATCTAGTAGTGGCAGCTGGTGGCGATGGCACAATCAACGAAGTGGTTAATGGAATCGCTCCGCTTGAACACCGTCCTAAAATGGCCATCATCCCAGCTGGTACAACGAACGACTATGCTCGAGCATTAAAAATTCCTAGAGATAATATTAAAGCAGCAGCAGAAGTGATCAAAAAGCATCAAACCGTAAAAATGGACATCGGCCTTTCTGATAACAGTTACTTCATCAATATCGCTGCAGGTGGCTATTTGACAGAATTGACTTATGAAGTTCCATCAGAACTAAAGAGTATTTTTGGTTATCTTGCTTATCTTGCAAAAGGAGCAGAGATGCTCCCTCGAGTAAAGCCCATCAAAATGCGCTTGAAGTATGATGAAGGGGAATATATCGGAAATGCTTCGATGTTTTTCCTAGGGCTGACGAACTCTGTTGGAGGATTCGAACAGATCGCGCCAGATGCCAAATTGGATGATGGGAAGTTTTCTTTAATCATTGTGAAGACAGCAAATATCTTTGAGATCTTGCATATTGCGGCACTCATGCTGAATGGCGGTCGTCATGTCGATGATCCAAGAGTAATCTATACCAAAACAAGCAGTTTATTCGTCGAAACAGAAGATGATATCAATCGACCAGTAATGATCAACTTAGATGGTGAATATGGTGGGGAAGCACCGATGCATTTCCAAAATCTTCATAAGCATATTGAGTTCTTTGCCAATACCGATCAGATTCCTGATGAAGCAATCACAGGCACAGATGAAGAAGAATTAGAGGTTGTTAGCAAAGAATTTGTAAAAGAAGTCGAACGTTTAACGGATGAAGATATCGACGGTGACGGAAAAATAGCAGACGAAACACCTAATCAAAAGAATTAATCAAAAGCCGGTGCTGAACGTAGTAAGGTCAGTGCCGGTTTTAGTTGTGTAATTAGCTGATTTATAGTAGAGTTCAGTAGGATTGAAAAATAGGCTTAAAGGAGCAAAATATGACAGAACAGCAAATAGTAAAGAAAAACGAACGATATACAGTCGAAATCGTCGACTTGAGTTATGAAGGAATGGGGGTAGCAAAAATCGATGGTTATCCATTATTTATCGAAAATGCACTCCCTGGAGAAGAAGTAGAAATACTAGTAGTAAAAGCAGGCAATAAGTTTGGATATGGAAAAGTCGAAACATTTATTACACAATCACCTGATCGTCAGCCTGTAGAAAACAATGCATTACTTCGCACAGGTATCGCACCTTTAGCCCATTTGAAGTATGAACAACAGCTTGTCTTCAAACAAAAACAAGTAGAGCATGTAATGGCGAAGATTGCTAAGATGCCAGAAGTTCCTGTACTTCCAACGGTCGGAATGGCAGAACCATTTGGCTACCGTAATAAAGCACAGATCCCTGTTCGCCGTATCGATGGACAGTTAGCCACTGGTTTTTACAAAAAGAATAGCCATGATCTAGTCCCTATCGAAGATTTTTATATCCAAGATCCTGTCATCGATCAGGCAATCAAAGTAGTCAGAGATATCTTGCAACGGTTCCAAGTACGAGGATATAATGAAGAAAAAAATGAAGGACAGCTTCGTCACATCATTATCCGTCGTGGTCATTATTCCCATGAAATGATGGTCGTTTTAGTTACTCGTAAAGAAAAATTTTTTAAATCCAAGGAAATTGCTGAAGCCATTCATGAAGAATTGCCAGAAGTGGTTTCGGTCATCCAAAATATCAATGAAGAAAAAACAAATGTGATTTTAGGAGACAAAGAAAAAGTTTTATATGGCAGAGACTATATCGAAGATCAGCTATTAGGAAAAACCTATCGAATCTCAGCGAAGTCATTTTATCAAGTAAATACTCAACAAGCAGAGTATTTGTACCAAACAGCCATCGAATTTGCCGAGTTGGATAAAAAAGACATTGTGATCGATGCTTATTCAGGAATAGGTACAATCGGATTGTCTCTAGCTGACAGAGTAGATAAGGTATATGGGATGGAAGTTATTCCAGAAGCAATTGAAGATGCACAGTTCAATGCCTTAAATAATAAAATCGAAAATGTTCATTATGAAGTCGGGAAAGCAGAAAAAGTCATGAAAAAATGGCAAGAAAAAGGGGTCAAACCATCTGTGATCGTAGTAGACCCTCCACGTAAAGGATTAGATCATCATTTTATTGAATCAGCAATCGAAATGTCACCAGAACGAATCGTCTATATCTCTTGTAATCCAGCAACTTTTGCAAGAGATGCTAAGTTATTTGCAGAAGCAGGTTACGCCGTGAAGAAAGTTCAGCCTGTAGATCTTTTCCCGCAAACCCATCATATCGAATTAGTCGCTTCATTCGTTAAAGGAGAATAAAAATGGACCAAAAAGAAAAAATGAAAGAATTGATCAAAAAGAAACAAGGTGGAGGCCGATCCAAACAAATGGAAACACCTAAGAATGATCGTAAAAACATGAGAAAAGGCCCTAAAATCTTTAATAAATAGACGTGCTAAAGAAAGACTAAGGAGCGTTAACTTTTGTTATTGTTTCTTAGTCTTTTTAGTTAGTCTACATTATTTTGGCGATTTGCCAATAAGGACTGATGAGTTGTGCAAAATCAAATCTGGGTCAGAATGAACGTCATTCTGTCTCAGATTTTTCGTTATTTCAATTTGCTTAACTGATTGATCAAAAAGATTTTTATTTTCATATTCTCAAATGATTCAACACTAAATATACATATTTGACGCGGAAATTATTATTCGATTTGGGCGGGGCATCAGGGGGTTATGACGACGTAGCAGACCCATTATTTTACTCAAGAAAATGTCCGTGCCTACTATTTAGAATACGATAGTGAACGTGCTGGGAGCTTTGTTCTTTTAGAGAAAGTCTCTGAAGATAAATTAGTTGTCTTAGATTTTGACTGTAACGAAAAATGGCGAAATGGAAGAGCACCAGCAAGTGATTGACCGGATCTACGAAGCGACACGATATCTGCCTTTGGATCGTTTGTGCTTAAGTCCTCAATGTGGATTTGCTTCAACAGAAGAAGAAAATGTTTTGTTTGAAGAACAATGGAAAAAATTTCTTTTGTCAAAAGCATTGCAGAAGAAGTTTGGGGAAAATCATTAAATCATCTAGGAGAGCTTGATAGGAAATAACACTATGGTATAATCAGAATGCTTAATACTAACTACTGAGGGAGCCTTATGAAAAAGAAAATTCTTAAATTTATCGGATGGTTCTTCGGAATCATTCTTGGGATCGTGTTTGCAATCTTTCTTGCCTTCCAGCTTTCCCCCAGACCTGGAGCATTCTTGATCAACCATATGTTTTCAAATACTGTTCAAATCACTGATGAAAAAACGTTCGATCAAGCAGAAAAAAACGTGGCGAAAAAAACAGATTTGACGTATGAGTCCAAGTATAAAGAGAATACTTATGACATCTACTATCCAAAAAACAGCAAGGGGCCTGTTCCTGTTCTATTTTGGGTACATGGTGGAGGATTCGTCGGCGGAGATAAATCGGGTGTCAAAGAATTTGCGACAAAATTAGTTTCAGACGCCAACATCGCAGTGGTTGCGATGAATTATGAATTAGCGCCTGATTCAGAATACCCTAATCAAGTTCTTCAAGTGAATGAACTGATTAAAGATTTATTAGCTGAAGAAAAAGACGACAAATTGCTAGACATGGAACAATTATTTTTTGGTGGAGATAGTGCAGGTTCACAAATCGCATTGCAATATGCAGCTATACAAACGAATGACGCGTATGCTAAACAAATGAAAATCAAACAGCTACTTCCAAAAGATAGTCTGAAAGGAACCATTTCTTATTGCGGACCTGTTGATTTGAAGCTAACAGCACAGCAGCATTCGGATGATCGATTTATGAAGTTTTTCGTCAAAACCGTTGCGTGGTCGTTGATTGGAACAAAAGATTGGAAAACGAGTGAGCAATTGAAAGAAGCCAGTGTGGCTGACCATGTTTCTAAGGAATTTCCGCCAACGTATATAACTGACGGAAATGCTTACTCATTCCAAGAACAAGGTCAAGCATTAGAAAACCGATTGACAGAATTAAAAGTACCCGTTCAATCCTTGTTTTATACAGATACAAAAAAAGAGATTACTCATGAATACCAATTTGATTACACGTTAAAAGAATCGCAAAATTGTTACCAGCAGACATTGGATTTTGTGAATAAGTATAAGTAAGAGGCTGTGATCCTGCCGTTTAGTTTTGAGTATGAAGAAACTAAGCGGCTTTTTCACAATCTCTTTTTCAATATCTTTTTGTTCTTGAGATAAAACTATCCCGAATAATCAATCGCGCAGGATAAGTCAAAATGATCGGTTCATCACGTATACCGTCAATTCGCTCCAATGCCATTCGAACAGCTGCTTGCCCAATTGATTTTGCATTGATTTGAACACTGGTCAAGCCAGGCGAGAGATTTGCAATTGTCTCGATATTATCGAAGCTTGCTACAACAATCTCTTCTCCAATTTGGATGTTTTTTTGCTTCAATGCCTGATAGACACCGATTGCCATTGGATCGCTCCCGACAAGAATGGCAGTAGGAAGAGGGGATTCATTTTCTAATAGATCAGTCGCAAGTACCTCACCTTGTTTTTCTGTCCAGCCACCTAGACGATAAGACATATATTTTTCTAAGTGATGATCGATCATAAAATGCTGATAGGCACGCATCCTCTTTTCATTTATAGAAATCTGCTTCCCACCGAATTCATCCATATCGACTTTATATCCCCCGATATAGGCTATTCTTTTATGACCATTTTCTAAGAACAATTCCAGTACGGTTTTAGTCATCCGTTCAAGATCTGCATACACCATATCGACCTCTTGCTGGATGTCAGGGTTATCCACGACGACTATTTGCATGTTTTGTTTTAACAAGGCGGTAATCGATTCTTTCGTAACAGTCCCAACAACGATCACCGCACCTAACTGATCTAGATCTTCCCATTGTTTAGGATTATCAGATAGATTATAGATTCGATTCATCCCTAAATGCAGACGTCGAGCTTCTTCTTCCATCCCTACTCGCAAATGTTTGTAATAGATATCCTGTTCTTCGCTCGCTTTGCCGATCGTAGAGATCACACCAATCGAAGGCATTCTCTTTTTGATATATTTACGAGTACTGATGTCATAATCCAACGCAGCAGCTGCCTCTACTATCCGTTGCCGAGTAGCCTGAGCCACATGGATCGTCTGATCGTTATTCAACACGCGGGAAACTGTAGCAGGAGAGACATTTGCCTTTCGTGCGACATCTCTAATTCCAACCATTTTTACACACTCCTCAAAAAAATAAAAAATTTTTATTGACAAAATTGTTTAGTAAACAGTATACAGGAATTATAAAAAAAGTAAACGGTTTCCGTTTTGATGGGAGTGAAATGATGGATATTACGCATAGAAAAACAGATAAAAATTTCATCTTATTTGATGAAAAGAGCCGAGTCTTCCATTTACGAAATACCTTTCTTTCTTATCTGATAAAGATAGAAGAAAGCAATGTATTGGCGCATATTTATTTTGGCAAACCAGTCAAGCAGTACAAAGACAATAAAAATTATCCCCGAAGAGATCGTGGATTTTCAGGAAATGTTCCCTTAAATCCTGACCGGTTTCTGTCGAAAGATACACTACCGCAAGAATACTCTTCTCATGGCAGCATGGACTTTCGAACGCCCGCATCGATCATTCAGCGCAAGAATGGGTCAGACTTACTGGATCTGAGATATGACAGCCATTATATTACAGATGGGAAGCCAGAGATCGAAGGCTTGCCTCAAACTTATGTGATGGACAAGTCAGAGGCACAAACGTTGGTGATTTCACTTAAGGATAGAGAAACAGCGATTTATTTCGATTTGTTCTATACCATATTTACTGATAGAGCAGTGATCACACGATCTGTAAAGATAAGAAATGAAACCGGAAAAACAATCAAACTAGAAAAAGCAGCTAGTTTCCAGCTAGACTTTGCCCATACTAGGCGATTTGATGAAGTCATTGCTTTGCCAGGAGCACATGTCAATGAAAGACAGATTTCACGGCAATCTGTTTTATCTGGAACAAAAGTATTTGAAAGCCGTCGAGGAACGAGCAGTCACCATATGAATAACTTTATTGCTTTAGTTCACCATCATACGACAGAAAATACTGGAGAAGCGATCGGACTTCAATTTGTTTATTCCGGCAACCATTCTTTCGAACTTGAAAAAGATCAAATCAATCAATTGAGAGTCGTCGGTGGGATCAACAGCCATCGTTTTTCGTGGGAATTGAATGCAGGCCAGTCTTTTCAAACACCTGAAATGATCCTTTCTTACTCAAATCAGGGATTGAACAAAATGAGTCAGATCCACCATGAGTTGCTACGTGAAAGAATCGCAAGAGGTCGTCATCAATTTGCTGAACGGCCGATTCTGGTCAATAACTGGGAAGCAACTTACTTTGACTTCAATAGTGAAAAAATCAAGGCGATCATTGATGAAGCAAAGAAGCTAGGCATCGAAATGTTCGTATTAGATGATGGCTGGTTTGGAAAAAGAGATGCGGACAATTCTTCATTAGGAGACTGGTTCGAGTATGAAGGCAAGTTGACAAATGGATTACGTGAAATAGCAGATTATGCTCATAGCAAAGGATTGAAATTTGGTTTATGGTTTGAACCTGAAATGATCTCGGTTGATTCTGAACTGTATCGAACACATCCTGATTTTCTTATGCAGGAGCCAGGTAGAATGCCTTCTGCTTCCAGATCACAACATGTACTGGATTTTACAAGGTTAGATGTTCGACAGACGATTGAGAAACAAATGAGAAAGATTTTAGATACGATTCCTCTTGACTACATCAAATGGGATATGAACCGTTCGCTTTCAGATGTCTATTCGATTACCCTTGACCCACAGAGACAAGGAGAAGTAGCGCATCGTTATATGCTCGGGCTTTATGAACTACTTGAACATTTGACAACTGATTATCCGGAAATCTTATGGGAAGGCTGTTCTGGTGGAGGTGGACGGTTTGATGCCGGGTTTATTTATTATATGCCGCAGTCATGGACAAGTGATAACACGGATGCAGTGGAGCGTATGAAAATCCAATATGGAACAAGTCTTGCTTATCCGATTTCGTCCATCACAGCTCATGTATCAGCTGTACCAAATCATCAGACCGACAGATCTACTTCGTTGAAAACAAGAGGAGAAACAGCTATGAGCGCTGTTTTTGGTTATGAACTGGATTTGACAAAGCTGTCTCCTGAAGAAAAAAAGCAAGTAAAAGACCAAATTATATCCTATCAAACGATTCGTCCGGTGATCCAGTATGGCCATTATTATCGTTTGGCGAGTCCTTTTGAAGAAAATATTGCCGCATGGATGTTTGTGTCTCCTAAACAAGATGAAGCTATTGTGTTTTTAGGGAGGATACTAGCTTCAGCTCAACCAGCGTTCCATGAAGTATATCTGATGGGGTTAGATGATGAAACACTTTATCAGGAACAGACCTCGAAGCGGATATTTTCGGGGGCCGAATTGATGACAGTTGGACTTTACTTCCCCGATTTTCAAGGTGATTTCCAAACAGAACTGCTTCATTTCAAAAAGTTATGAGAGAGAAGGAAAAAAGTATGAAAGCAAATATAAAATGGTTAGATGATCCACAAGTTTTTAGAGTGAACCAATCAAATGCACATAGCGATCATGTTTGCTATGCAACAAGGGAAGAAGTAGAAACCACATCCTCCCTTAAACAGTCTTTAAATGGATCATGGCGTTTTTGTTATTCGCCAAATCCTTCGGTACGTCCAAAAACATTTTATAAAAAAGATTTTGATGCCTGTTCTTTTGATGAAATCACTGTTCCTAGTCATATTGAATTAGCAAATTATGACAAGATCCATTACATCAATACGATGTATCCGTGGGAGGGACATGTATTTCGCCGTCCCCCTTTCACGACAAGCCCTGAGAAAGAGGCGGAAGGGATCTTTTCAGCTGCTAAAGACAATCCGGTTGGTTCGTATTTGACGACTTTTCGATTAGAAGAAGGTCTAAAGGGAAAACAAATCTCGATTCATTTTGCTGGTGTAGAACAAGCAATGTTTATTTGGTTGAATGGTCATTTTATCGGGTATGCCGAAGATTCGTTCACTCCGTCTGAATTTGATTTAACACCTTATTTGGAAGAAGAAAATATTCTAGCTGTGGAGGTTTACAAAAGAAGTACAGCTGCATTCTTGGAAGATCAGGACTTTTTCCGATTTTTTGGGATCTTCAGAGATGTCTTCTTAGTTGCTCGAGGACAAAACCATTTAGAAGATCTTTGGATCAAACCTCGCTTAGATGACAAATGTCAAAATGGCAAACTTGAAGTAGATTTGTCTTTTGAGCAAGTAGCCAAAAACAGTCAGCTGAATGTAGCGATACTAGATCCTGATGGGAAGGAAATCTATCAACAGCAATATCCGTTAAAAGAGCAAATGACGATTCGCATCGATGGATTTGAAAATGTGGCACTGTGGGGGCATTTTCAGCCCAATTTATATAAGCTTGAATTGGAGACGATAGACGAAGAAAAAAGAGTAATAGAATATATTGACTATTCCTTCGGTTTTCGTAAAATCGAAATCAAAGATAAAATCATATACTTCAATGGAAAACGGATGATTATCAACGGGGTAAATCGACATGAGTGGCATCCGAAAAAAGGACGCGCCATCACTATAGAAGATATGGAAAAAGATTTGGCTATCATAAAAAATGCAAAGATCAACGGCGTACGGACATCTCATTACCCCAACCAGATCACTTGGTATTATTTATGCGACCAAGCAGGAATCCATGTGATGGCGGAAACGAACCTCGAATCCCATGGCTCATGGCAAAAAATGGGCGCATTTGAGCCTTCTTACAACGTACCAGGTGCAGTACCTCAGTGGCAGGCGGCTGTTCTTGATCGAGCAAAAACGAATTTCGAAACATTAAAAAACCATCCAAGTATTCTTTTTTGGTCTCTTGGAAATGAATCTTATGCGGAAGAAAACATTCGACAAATGAACGATTACTTCAAAAAAGTAGACCCCGATCGACTTGTCCATTATGAAGGGAATTTTCCAAATCCAGCATTCGAAGATTCGATTTCAGATGTAAAAAGCTGCATGTATGCGCCACCAGAAGAGATTATTGACTACCTTGAAAATAAAGCGGAAAAACCGTTCATCTTATGTGAATACATGCATGACATGGGGAATTCGTTAGGTGGAATGGATTCTTACATGACGTTGCTTGATCGTTATGAAATGTACCAAGGAGGCTATATATGGGATTTTAAAGATCAGGCGATCCAAGTGACTGATCCAATCACTGGTAGAGAAGTGATGCGCTATGGCGGTGACTTTGACGATAAACCAAGTGACTATGAATTCTCAGGGAATGGGATCGTTTTTGCAGATGGACAAGAAAAACCCGCCATGCAGGAGGTAAGATATTATTATGAAAAATACAGTAAATAAAAGTCATATGGATACGGAAAAAGTTGCAATCGTCTTCGGCGACTGTACATTAGGTGTCAAATCGGGGAATACGCATTATATTTTTTCTTATACAAGAGGCGGACTGGAATCGCTCAATAAAAACGGAAAAGAATGGCTATACCGGGAAACACTTCCAGTTTTTTGGCGAGCAACGACCGATAATGACAGAGGTAGCGGATTTGGATTTAAATCCGGTATGTGGTTAGGAGCCGGATTGTATCCAAAAGTCAAAGAAATAGAAGTACTGGTGGACAATAAAAAGATCGATTTGCCGATTGCTCCAGTAAATAATCAATATTCAAGTAATGAATACGCTGAAACGGTTGAAATCATTTTTACACTGGAAATCAACACAGTACCAAAAACCCAAGTGACAATTTCCTACCAAATCGCTGGAGAGGGTAAAATGCTTGTCAATATGCATTATTATGGACAAAAAGGATTACCGGAATTACCCGCATTGGGTTTAAGGTTCATTATGCCAACGAAAGCAAAATTTTTTGAGTATGAAGGCCTATCAGGGGAAACATATCCGGATCGGATGGCTGGTGGTGTCGAAGGTATTTATAAAGTGGCAGGACTCCCCATTTCCCCATACCTTGTTCCCCAAGAATGCGGCATGCATATGGAAACGAAATGGGTAGAACTAACAAGAAATCAAACGTTGGATAATACGGATAAAGATCAAGAAGATTTTTCGTTGCGATTTGAACAGCAGGATACGCCATTTGCTTTTTCCGCTTTACCATTCAAAGCAGAAGAACTGGAACAGGCAACACATATAGAAGAACTACCGCCAGAAAGACGAACGGTTCTTACGATTTTTGCAAAAGTAAGAGGAGTCGGGGGTATCAATAGCTGGGGAGCGGATATTGAGTCACCTTACCGAATCAGCAGCGAAGAGGACCATGAAATCGGCTTTATTATTCAGTAGCAATCTTTAGATTATTATTTGAAAAACGGAGTGTACAAGACAAAGCTGCTTTATTCTATATGTCATGAACAAGAGAGTAAAAAAGTTCTCAGATACTTTTGTTCATGACTATTTTCTTCAATAAAACCAATTGTTATTTTTCTGAAAAACAAAGTTAACTATCAGAAAATTAAAAAAAGTTTCATAAAAATGATTGACAGTCGATTTTTTTATGTCTATACTAGGTACAATTCTTACATCAGTTTGGAGCGATTTTTTATGAAATCTAGAAAACTTACAAAACTGAATACGTATTACTTTAGCTATTTTAGATAGGTTTGTATTCATGACTTCGTGGGTACAAACAAACCAGGTTTGTATCTATGATGGCTAAAGATTTTTAAACACGACTTACAGCCACGTAGAGAAATTCATCTATAGTGGCTATTTTATATTTTTGCAGCGCTTTTTAAGGCTCGTTGAAGATGTTCACTGTAGAGGCAATTTCCTACAGGGACATCTTTTTTTGTTGATTATCTGGGTCATAAGTAGGAAAGAAGGAGCGAAAATGAGAACAACAGGACACGGTCATTTAGTAGGAATTAATGTAAAACCACCTTGAAAAAGTAGAGAAAATCAGCCAAGATAGATAAGTAAACAAAAGAAAGCGGGAAAAACAATGATAGTAATTATGAAAAAAGAAGCAACGGAAGAACAAATAAAAAAAGTCGTCGATCATATCGAAAAAGAAGGATTCAAAGTCTCAATCGATCAAGGAACAGAACGAGTAGTGATTGGACTAAAAGGTGATACGCGAAGTTTACAAGAAGGAGCATTTACACGCTATGAAGGAGTAGAAAATACTGTGCGTATTTTAAACACATACAAATTGACTTCTCGAGAATTCCATCCTGGCAATACAGTCGTGGATGTAGACGGAGTAAAAATTGGTGACGGCAGTTTCGTGACGATGGCTGGTCCTTGTTCTATCGAAGGATTAGACCAAATCAGAGAATGTGCGCGAATGGCCAAAGCCGGGGGCGCAAAAATTCTGCGAGGTGGTGCCTTCAAACCACGTACTTCTCCATATGCTTTCCAAGGTTTAGAAGAAGAAGGATTGAAATACATCCGTCAAGCGGCTGATGAATTTGGAATGAAAGTGATTACTGAAGTGATGGATGAAGGGCATATCGACATGGTGGCTGAGTACAGCGATATCCTACAGATTGGCGCACGTAATATGCAAAATTTTAAACTGCTATCTGCTGTCGGTAAAACAGGTAAACCTGTTGGATTGAAACGTGGAATTTCCGGTACGATCAATGAATGGCTTAATGCTGCAGAATACATTGCAGTCGAAGACAAATCTCCTGTCATTTTTATCGAACGTGGGATTCGGACTTACGAAACAGCGACACGTAATACGTTTGATTTAAGTGCTGTCCCATTGATGAAAAAATTAACTCATTTCCCTGTGATTGTTGATCCAAGTCATGGTACAGGAATTTGGGAACTTGTACCACCAATGGCTCGTGCGGGTGTGGCAAGCGGAGCAGATGGCATGATCGTAGAGATCCACCCTGATCCTGCAAATGCTTGGTCAGACGGTCCCCAATCGTTGAATGAAAAGACTTACTCACGCATGATGAAAGAAGTTGCGATCATGAAAGAAGCAATGGAAAAGATTCAGAGACTCGATTAATTCCAGCTTTTTAAAAGAAAGAAGTGAAACGAATGCTTACTGTACATGTTGATAACCAAAAATACGATATTCATATTGAAAAAGGCGCACTAGAACAGGCTGGATCATGGCTTCAAACGATTTGGAGACCTCAAAAAGTAGCTGTGATCACTGATACAAACGTTGCTCCACTATATGCAGAAAAAATCATGTTCCAATTGAGACAAGCTAATTTTGAACCAGTCCTTTCAATCGTACCGGCGGGTGAGACCAGTAAATCTTTAGAACAAGCAGCTGAGTTATACGATTTTTTAGCAGATAATGATTTTACCCGCAGCGATGGGATACTTGCACTTGGTGGAGGAATGGTGGGTGATCTAGCCGCATTCGTGGCCTCGACGTTCATGCGTGGGATCCATTTCGTTCAAATTCCGACTACGCTACTTGCACAAGTAGATTCT
>NZ_BEHC01000068.1:22236-23783 GCF_003112495.1 Enterococcus sp. H57 | reverse complement strand
AGTATCGGCGGGAAGACAGCAGTCAATACAAACAAAGCGAAAAACCTTGTCGGAACATTTAGCCAGCCAGCTGGTGTATTGATTGATCCTGAGGTTCTAAAAACTTTGCCGGTACGTCGTTTACGAGAAGGAATCGCTGAAATCATCAAATCAGCAGCTATAGCAGATGCAACGCTTTGGAAACAGCTGAACGAGCTGAAAGACGAAAAAGATCTTCTGGAACATGCTGTTCCAATCATTACTGCTACGTTGGAAATCAAACGAAAAGTAGTGGAAGAAGATGTCTTTGACCAAGGAAATCGACTTATTTTAAATTTTGGTCATACAATTGGCCATGCAATTGAAAATACAGCAGGATATGGGGTAGTCAGTCATGGAGAAGGAGTAGCTATTGGAATGGTAGCCATCACTTCTCATGCAGAAAAAATCGGCTTGTCTCCAACTGGATCGACAGCTGCTTTAGAAAGGATACTTCAAAAATTCCATCTGCCGATTACGTACGATCTAAGTCATCCAGATGAATTATTCCACGCGATAACCCATGATAAGAAAGCAAGAGGAAGCCAATTGAATATCATCTTGCTAGAAAAGATTGGGCAAGCAAAAATCGTTCCTGTTCCCACAGAGACATTCAAAGATTACTTAGGAGGACTGTAAGATGCGTTATATGACTGCGGGAGAATCCCATGGACCAGAATTAACAGCGATTATTGAAGGACTACCAGCAGGATTACCTCTGTCAGAAGAAGAAATCAATCACGAACTCGCTCGCAGACAAGCTGGTTACGGCAGAGGAGGAAGGATGAAGATCGAAAAAGATCGTGTTCGGATCACGTCTGGCATCCGTCACGGCAAAACAATTGGTTCACCTGTCACTTTAGTGGTAGAAAATAAAGATTGGAAAAATTGGACAACTGTCATGTCTGTAGCAGAAGTGCCTGAAAAAGACCAATCACTGCGGCGAGTTGCACGTCCGCGTCCAGGACACGCGGATTTGGTAGGCGGTATGAAATACCATCATCGAGATCTTCGGAATGTGCTTGAACGGTCCTCTGCAAGAGAGACGACCATGCGTGCAGCAATCGGCGCAATTGCCAAGAAAATTCTGGAAGAACTTGACATCATCGTAGCAGGACACGTGATTTGTCTTGGTGGAATCCAAGCAGAAATACCTGGAAATATCTCGATTCAAGAAATCAAAGAAATTTCTGAAGCGTCAGAAGTACGAGTTGTTGATCCAGCAGTTGAGCAAAGAATAAAAGATTTGATCGATCAGACAAAGAAAAATGGAGATACGATAGGAGGAATTGTAGAAGTGCTCGTTGGAGGTGTTCCAGCTGGATTAGGAAGCTACGTACAATGGGACACGAAGCTAGATGCCAAAATCGCACAAGCTGTGGTTAGTATCAATGCTTTTAAAGGCGTAGAATTTGGGGTCGGATTCACTTCTGGTTCATTACCAGGCTCACAAGTGATGGATGAGATCCTATGGGAAGAAGAAAGAGGCTATTTCCGACGTACCAATAATCTAGGCGGCTTCGAAGGCG
>NZ_BEHC01000068.1:0-22166 GCF_003112495.1 Enterococcus sp. H57 | reverse complement strand
GAATGACCAATGGCGAACCACTTGTCATTCGCGGGGTCATGAAACCCATCCCTACATTGTACAAGCCACTTCAAAGTATTGATATCGATACAAAAGAACCTTACAAAGCAAGTGTAGAACGTTCGGATAGTACAGCAGTTCCTGCAGCTAGCGTCGTTGCGGAAAATGTTGTAGCCACTGTGGTAGCGACAGAGCTATTGTCAAAATTCCCAAGTGATTCGCTTGTTGAGTTGAAAGTTGCAGTGAAGGAGTACCGTGACTACTTGAAACATTATTAAAAAGGGGGCAAATAAGATGGCACAACATGTTTTTATCGTGGGGCTTGGACTGATTGGTGCTTCTATGGCACTTTGTATTCGTCAGACCAATCCAGAACTGATAGTAGTTGGTTGGGATAGTCAGTCAAAAACCCGTGAGCAAGCAGTAGAACAGCAGATCGTTGATTACGTTGCAAGTGATTTTGAAACAGGTGCAGAACAAGCAGACGTTATCTTATTAGCCGTTCCCGTCCGTACAACCTTAGCTTATCTTGATGTCCTTGAAAGAACCAACTTGTCTGATCACGTCATCATTACGGATGTCAGCAGTACGAAGCAGCAAGTCGTGACATCCGCTGAGCAGAAAAATCTTCGGTTTGTCGGTGGACATCCAATGGCTGGTTCTCATAAATCAGGTATACAGGCAGCAGATGCTAAACTATTTGAAAATGCCTATTACATCTTTACACCTTTGGAAAAGACGAAAAAAGATGTTGAAAAACTGCAAGAACTATTTTGCGGAACCAAAGCAAAATATGTAACTCTTACAGCAAGAGAACATGACCGTATAACAGGAATACTAAGTCATTTTCCACATATTCTGGCAGCTGGCTTAGTCAATCAGGCAGAACAATTCAATCAAGAGTATCCGCGAGCCAAACAACTGGCAGCAGGAGGCTTTCGAGATATCACTAGGATCGCTTCCTCGGATCCTGTTATGTGGACAGATATTTTGTTGAGCAATAAGCAGATATTATTGGAACGATTGGCGGATTGGCAGCAAGAAATGGCACAAATAGCAGAATGGATCATGACTGAGAACCAATCGGAAATCTTTTCTTTTTTCAATCGGGCAAAAGAAAGTCGAGACCAGTTGCCTATCCATAAGCAAGGCGCGATTCCTGCCTTTTTTGATTTATTTATCGATGTGCCAGATGAACCTGGCGTGATTGCAGAAGTAACTGGACTGATCGGAAAAGCGGGAGTTTCTTTGATTAATTTGAAGATCCAAGAGACCAGGGAAGATATTTTAGGAATACTGCAAATCAGTTTTAAAAACCAACAGGATTTGTTACAAGCAAAAAGAATCATTATGTCTAATACCAGTTACCATTGCTGGATCAAATAGGAGGCTGGATAAATGCAATTATTACAACAAATACATGGATTAAGAGGAACTGTTAGGATACCAGCAGACAAATCAATTTCTCATCGCAGCATCATGTTTGGGGCAATTGCGGAAGGAACGACGACTATACAAAATTTTTTGCGCGCAGAAGATTGTCTGAGTACTTTACATGCCTTCCAGCAATTAGGCGTTGAAATCGAAGAAGAGGAAGAGATGATCAAGATTCATGGTCGCGGTAGCCACTCATTTGTCCAACCAACCGAATCAATCGACATGGGAAACTCCGGTACGACCATACGTTTATTGATGGGTATTTTGGCTGGACAGCCTTTTACGACTACTCTGTTCGGGGATGCTTCGTTGTCTAAACGTCCAATGGGGCGAGTGATGGAACCTTTACGCGAGATGGGCGCTGACTTGCAAGGAAAAGAGAATGAGCAGTATCTACCAATCACTGTGACAGGAACCAACTCTTTATCACCTATCCGATACAATATGCCTGTAGCCAGTGCGCAAGTCAAATCTGCTTTGCTGTTTGCGGCATTACAAGCAGAAGGCACATCCGTAATCGTTGAAAAAGAACGTTCCCGTAACCATACGGAAGAAATGATTCGTCAATTTGGCGGAAGGATCTCAGTAGAAGGTAAAACAATCACGGTAACAGGACCACAAAAATTAACTGGTCAACAGATAACTGTTCCAGGCGATATTTCATCGGCTGCTTTCTTTCTAGCAGCAGGGCTTCTTGTTCCGGAAAGCCAACTGTTATTAAAAAATGTCGGGGTCAATCCAACAAGAACCGGTATCTTAGATGTGCTGGAGGAGATGGGCGCAGCGATTACCCATACGAATCACAATGAACAGAACCAATCGGCTGATTTAAGTGTCAAGACGAGTCATTTGAAGAAAGCAACGATTGGTGGAGAAATCATTCCACGTCTGATTGATGAATTGCCCATTCTAGCTTTAGTGGCTACTCAAGCAGAAGGAATCACGATCATCAAAGACGCAGAAGAATTAAAAGTAAAAGAAACCAACAGAATTGATGCGGTGGCAGAAGAATTACAGAAAATGGGAGCAAAGATAAAAGCGACAGCAGACGGTCTGATCATCCATGGGCCGACACCTCTGCAGGGCGCAAAAGTGTCCAGCAGAGGCGATCATCGAATCGGTATGATGCTGCAAGTAGCTGCTTTGATAGCTGATGGACCTTGCGAACTAGAAGGAGCTGAAGCTGTTTCAATCTCTTATCCGGCATTTTTTGACGATTTAGCAGAACTTGTGTCAGGAGGAGAAGCTCATGGCTAGCATTTTGCTGATTGGTTTCATGGGCGCTGGAAAAACAACAATCGGTAAAGGGTTAGCTCAACGTTTACAAAAAGAGTATGTAGATTTAGATACAAAGATTGAGGAACATATCCAATTGTCGATTGCCGAATATTTTCACTATTACGGTGAAAAAAGCTTTCGAAAAGTGGAGTCAGATATTTTAAGAAAGCTGTCAAATGAAGATAAAATTATCGCGACTGGTGGAGGGATTGTCCAAAGTGCAGAAAATCGGCGTTTTTTAAAAACACAGCCGATTGTTCTTTACTTAGAGGCAGAAGCGGACTGTCTAGTTGATCGTATCCAACAAGATGAAACGTCTATTCGACCTTTAGCTCTTGGAAAAACAAGAGAAGAAATAAAAGCATTATTGGCACAACGACTTTCTTGGTATGAAGAAAGTGCGACACATCGAATCAACACGACCAATCAAACACCAGAAAAGATCATCGATACCATTATAGAAAGGATCAAAAGCATATGAACGTCAGCTATCTAGGGCCAGAAAGTTCATTCACTTATCAGGCGGCTTGTCAGCTATTTCCTACAGAACAATTGACTGCGTATGCTTCCATCCCTGCTTGTTTGCGCGCTTTGTTTCGCAAACAAGTCGATCTGGCTGTCGTTCCTGTAGAGAATTCATTGGAAGGATCTGTTCATCACACAATCGATCTTCTTTCCAAACATCCAGAAGTCGAAGTTAAAAGTGAAATCGTTCTTCCTATCAAGCAGCAGCTTTTAGGCAATCCAGCAACAAAGATTACAAAAATCCTTTCACATCCACAAGCACTAGCACAATCACAACAGTTTTTAGAAACGCATTATCCTAATGTTCCTTTAGTAGCAACAGAATCAACAACTGCTGCAGCAATGTATGTAGCAGAACATCCGAAAGAAGACGCAGCAGCGATTGCTTCATTAGAAACAGCACAGCATGTTGGATTGGAGATCTTAGCTGAGAATATCCAAGATAATGAGTTGAATCAGACACGTTTTTGGATCATAGGTGACCGAAAGATCACCAGCCAGCAGTCAGCTCCAGTAAAAATGAGTGTCATCTTGACACTACCTGCTAATCGGCCAGGGATGCTTCATAAAATGCTGGCAGCTTTTGGCTGGCGGGAAATCAACTTAAGTAAGATTGAATCCCGACCATTGAAAACTAGCTTGGGAGAATATTTTTTCGTGATCGATTTGTTGTTGGACCGCCCAATGACATTAGTAGAGAATGCGCTCCAAGAAATCAAGATGCTCGGAGGAGAAAGTCAAATATTGGGCTGTTATCCAGTGCTGACAGTAGAAGAGACGCGTAGATGAAAGTCAAGAATACTGATTGATTTATTTAACTTAAAATAAAAAAATCAGCGCTTGGCTATTCTTTATTTTTGATATTCTGATTGATTTTTAGGAAGAAGCGGTAGACAAATCGTTACAGTCGTTCCTGTCCCAATCACTGATTGGATCGTTAAGCCATATGCATCGCCATACATTAGGCGTATCCGCTCATCTACATGGCTGATGCCGATTCCTGAAAAATGATCATTTTTTTGTTTGGTATTTTCAGTATCGAAGCCATCGCCGTTATCAATCACTTCGAATAAAAGAAGCTGATTTTTTGTTTTGCCGTACACCGTGATGAATCCTTGCGTTTTATTGTGAAAAGCATGAAGATAGGCGTTTTCGATAATTGGTTGAAGGATCATATTCGGCATAGATAATGACTGCAGTTCATCAGGAATCATTATTTTAGCCGAGATTCTTTCGCCATATCGCATACTCAAAAGATCGATGTAACTTTGTACGCTTTTGATTTCTTCCTTGACTGGAATCACTTCTTCTTTTTTCCCAATCGTACTTCTTAGTAAAGTAATGAAACTGTCGATTCCTTGAACTGCTTCATCTGTTTTTTTCTGCCAAATCAAAAATTTCAAGCTAGTCAGCGTATTATAAATAAAATGGGGCTGTATCTGTGCTTGCATAGTTTGGATTTCAAGCGAACGTTTCTTCTTTTCGTCTTGGATCGTCTGTTCATAATGATGCTGAGCATTACTTAGCAATTGATTGATCGTATTCCCTAGCAATTGGACTTCATGGCTTCCTTGTACAGGAACAGTAGCTTTTAAGCCATCTTCCTCTAGCCGTTTTAGCGAATCAATCAAGCGGTAGATCGATTTTGTGTGTCGATCCAAATACATAAATACCAATGAGCCAGCAAAAGCAAGTGTCACGATATTATACAAAATAATCGGAAAAATCACGCCCATTTGGTTAGACAAAGAATGAAGATCGACTTGACTGAGTAATGTACAATCCTGGCGGTACAAAGGAAGACGGGTCAACTGCTGTCCATTTGAAATCGTTGTTTCACCTACTGTTAGTTTTTTGAAAATCATTGATCGGCTCCCAATTGTATTTTCTTCATTTGATGCGATGATCGTCTGTTCTTCGTTCATGAAGGAGATCTTCGATATCTCAGGATTTACTACAGATTGAAAAAGATTCGCTAGTTGCTTGGATGAGATCGATAAAACAGCATATCCGTAAACGTGATTCAATGTATTTTTCAGTTTTTTGACAAAGAAGACGCTGGGTGCTTTCTTATCGCGAAGAGTCAATCCGTGGTGTGCAAAAAGCATTTGTGTATCAGCAGCACGTTCATTCACTCTCTGAGCAATCGCAGATTGAAAAAAAGAATCGGCAGATACGGCAGTGAGCATGTCGTTTCCGACAAAAGTTCTTCCATTTTCTCCAAAGATCAATACATCGTAATCGATCATTGGATGGATTTTTGAAAGAGAGTCATTCATTTTTTGGATTGTTCTTAGTTGCTGAAGCTGTTCCATATGTTGGGCTGGATCATTGGAAAAATAGCTTTCGACAGCTGGATTAGAATCAAAAGCGGCTAATGTATTCTCGATTGTATCATTCAAGCTTTCAAATTCAGATTGGATCTTTTTTAGTACCACATCATTCGATTGATTGAACAGCTGGATATAGGCATCCCTTGATCGATGATAAATAAACAAAGAGATGACGATGGCTTGCAGAAAAAGACCGATGAACAAAATGAACAGAAGTTTGGTAAAGAGTTCATGCTCTTTGATTTTTTTTCTCATTTTAAAAAAGTTCCTTTACGGTATTGAGAAGGTGTCATTCCTGTCTCTTCTTTAAAAACTCTGGAGAAATAACCCAGTTCGGTATAGCCGACTTTCTCACAGATTTCCGTCAAAGTAAGCCGTGTTTCCGTCAAAAAGAGCTTGGCTTTACTGATACGGACTTTTTTTAGATATTTTGAAAAGTTGATACCAAATTTTTCAGTAAAGATGGCTGAGAGATAGCTATATGAAAAATGATATTTTTCGGATAAAAGTTGTAAATTGATTTCTTTCTCATAATTTTCCTGGACGAACTCGTAGATCAAAGTCAAGATATCTAAATTGTCTTTTTTTGCATTTGCAGAAAAGTGGGTGAGTTTCTCAAGTGTTTCTTTGACAAGAATAGAAAAATCTTCGAAATACTCAGCATCGGCTAATAAAGAAGGAAGGGCGATCTTGAGCAAAGAAAGTTCTTCATTCCCAACATGCTCGTCAGCCAAAGCGTTGAGTAATGCATAGAAACGATTGATTGCCTCATGTTTCAAATAAGCTGGATCAATAGGCTGTTCCAATATCGTCGTGAAGAAATTCTCAAGTTCTTTGACAGCTAAAGCGTAGTCTTTATGAACGATTTTTGTTAAATAACTACTTGCTTGCTGCTCGTGGTTGGTTAATAACGGAAGAAGTTCATGCTGATAAGCAAGGTTCTTTCCCTTATGATAGAAACGTTGTCCTTTGGTGCAATTTCTGATCTCTTGGAATATTTCATTGATATCTTGGATTGCAAAAGAATCAGAAACAACAAAAAAATCACCTGGAAAAACTTCTTGACGAAACTTTTGAACAAACTTCCTAAGTGTATCTTTGGAATCAGTATTGATTACATAGCCGGATTCTTCCGAAAAGGTGGAAACAGGATAAATAGTAAACGAATCATCGCTATCCATCAATGAATGGGTGATCGACTATTTTTGTTTAGAGCCTTGTTTTGAACTGAATGGCCGTTTTTCGGTATATAACAGAAAAAACAGGGTCTGTTCAAAAAGAAGAGGGTCAAGCAATGGACGAGTTTGTCCAGCAATCTGCTGTGAAAGATTCTCGCAGATCTGCTCATAACGATTGGTGATTGGGCTTTTGTTGGGCTTTTTTTTGATTTTTTGTGAAACGGCAGTTAAGGAATTTAGAAAAAAATCAGGACTCAATCGAGGCTTTAAAAGATAATCAGCGACGCCTTCTTTAAAAGAATCTTTAACCATATCAAATTCATCATAGCTAGAGAGGATAAGGATCTGTGTTTCAGGTTGTTGCTGTTTTAATAGCCGCGATAATTCGATTCCATTTAATTCAGGCATCATTACATCTGTGACCACGATATCGATTGCATGTACCAAAGAAAAATCAAGCGCTTTCAATGGGCTGGAAAAAGTCCCTATTAATTGAAACCCGTGCTCAGACCAATTGATCAACTGTTTCATTCCATCTAAAATCGTCTGTTCATCATCGATAAGAATTACGCGTATTGGCATTTTTTTACCCGCCTTAAGAATAGTCTTATAATTTAAAAATACTTATTTCTAGGAGAAAATGCAAGGATATTTTTATTTTAAAGAAACCTCACCATTTCGATCTTTGGTCTAGATGCTAAGATTATTCCTTTTGTCATAGTTGATTTGTATTTTTTTATTATTTTAGGAGAAATTTTTGAAGTATCTGAATAATAAAGAAACCGTTTTCAATTTTTGGTATGATGAATGTAGCAAACGTAAACAACTAATGGATGGAAAAGGAGCGGATAAAAATGAACATCAGAAAGTTAATTGCTGGAGTCGTTTGTTTAGCGGCAGCATCAGGTTTCTTAACAGGATGCGGAAGTGCTAGTAGTACAGCAGACAACGAAGAAAAAGTCACTGTCTGGGCGTGGGATGAGACATTCAATACCAAAGCAGTGAATGAAGCAAAAAAAGTTTATGAGAACGAAGAAACAGAGATAGAAGTTGTTACGATGTCTCAGGATGATATCGTTCAGAAACTGAACACCGCTTTAGCGAGCGGGAATACAGAAGGATTGCCCAATATCGTCTTGATTGAAGATTATAGGATACAAGGCTATTTGACTTCTTATCCAGATGCATTCGCTGATTTGTCTGCTATTGTAAAGGAAGATCATTTTGCACCGTATAAATTTGCGGTAAACAAAGTAGGAGATAAAATATACGGTGTTCCTTTCGATTCGGGCGTAACAGCAAACTTCTATCGTACGGATCTGATGGCAGAAGCAGGTTATACAGAAGAGGATATGGATAATCTAAAATGGGACGAGTATATTCAAGTAGCGCGAGATGTCAAAGAAAAGACGGGAAAGAAAATCGCTGAAGTCAATCCTTCTGACCTTGGTCGAGTAAGGATGATTATGCAACAGGCAGGAGAGTGGTATACATCTGAAGATGGAGAGACAGTCACGATCCAAGTCAATGCATCTTTAAAGTATGGTCTTGAATTGTTTGCCACTATTTTGAAAGAAGATCTAGTCGAACAAACCTCTGACTGGAATGCTGGAGTAACTGCGATACAATCAGGAGCAGTAGCTTCTAGCCCAACTGGCGCTTGGTATTCTTCAACGATCCAAGGAGCAGAAAACCAATCTGGAAAATGGAAGATTGCACCAATACCTGCACTTCCAGAAAATCTGCAAAAAGCGCAAGCTTCTAACCTTGGCGGCGCTGGCTGGTATGTGATCAAAGGAGTAGCTGGAGAAGATTCAGCGAAAGATTTCCTAGAAGCAACGTTTGCTTCGAATGAAGAACTGATGGGCACTCTTGCGAAAGAAATCGGACTTGTATCTACGATGCTTAGCGCGAATGAACAAGAAGCTTCTGAATTTTACAGTGGTCAAAAGATCTTTGACGATTTTTCAACATGGACATCTGAAATACCAGAAGTGAATTACGGACATGAGACCTATGCAATTGAAGCAGTCGTAGCTGAAGCTCTTCATCGAATCATCAATGGAGAAGAGACAGACAAGGTACTAGCAGATACACAAAAACAAGTAGAAGCACAATTGGCTAATTGATCGGTGGTAAAAAAGTGAATTTCTTCGCTTTTTCATCAGACAAACGAAAAGACAAAAAAGATCACGTCTGCCTTACAGATGTTGTCTTTCTTGTCTTTTCATGTAGATAATCAATGATAGAATTGGAGGGAAAAGAATGAAGCAGAAAGATTTATTCAAAAACGGGCATGCTTTTTTAATCTTGCCAGTCATTTTGATATCAATCATGGTTTTTATTCCGATGGTTTTGGCTTTGATCACGTCTTTTCAAAGTGGTCCCCCTGTCAATATGACATTTAACGGGTTAGGTAATTATCAGCGGATGTTGACAGATGCAACTTTTAAAAAAGCTTTTTTTAATACATTCCTGTATTTACTTGTACAAGTACCGATCATGTTGTTTCTAGCACTTTTTATTTCCAACCTTTTAAATGATAAAAAGTTGAAATATAAAGGGTTGTTTCGAACCGCTATCTTTCTTCCATGTATCACTTCGATGGTCAGTTATTCTCTGATCATGAAAAGTCTATTTTCTCAATCTGGCCTTGTAAACAACTTGTTGTTGGGCATTGGTATGATTGACACACCGATTGGCTGGTTGACTCATCCAATTTGGGCGAGAGTTCTGATCATTCTTTCAATCACTTGGCGTTGGACTGGATACAATATGATTTTTTTCCTTTCAGGCATGCAAAATATTGATTCGGAGATTTATGAAGCAGCATCTATTGACGGTGCTTCTAAATGGCAGCAGTTTATCAAAGTGACGATCCCAAATTTAAAACCAATCATTTTGTTTACTTCCATTACTTCGACGATCGGGACATTGCAGCTTTTTGATGAAGTACAAAATATTACTGGCGGGGGACCAGCAAATGCAACGACCACCCTATCTCAATACATCTATAATTTGAGTTATAAATTCACGCCTAATTTTGGATATGCGGCAGCAGTTTCCTTTGTTATTGTTTCCTTTATTGTGATATTGTCGATAATCCAAACGAAAGTAGGAGGAGAAAGTCGATGAAAAATATGGTAGAAAAAGAAACAATCGAACGCCCCAACGTCAAAAAACATGCATTAGAACTTCGTTCGACAATTGGGTCAGTATTAAAGTATACAGCATTAAGCATCCTATCATTTATTTCCATTTTCCCTTTTGTCTGGATGGTTTTGGGAATGACGAATACACCCGTGGATATCACATCGGGAAAAATAAAGATTGGCAGTAACTTGATCATCAATTTTCAAAATTTGTTTTCCAATGAGCTGAATTTTACTCGTTCCCTTTGGAATTCAGCGATGATCGCTTTGGTGACCACTGTGTTTGCATTGCTGATTTCGTCAATGGCAGGATATGGATTTGAGATTTATCAAAGTAAACGAAAAGACCTAATTTTCAATATTCTACTGCTATCGATGATGGTTCCTTTTGCGGCATTGATGATCCCTTTGTATCGAATGTTTTCACAATTGAACGGAACGGTTTTGGGAATCAACAGTTTCTTGGTTGTCATCCTGCCATCTGTTAGCACTGCTTTTTTGATCTTCTTCTTTCGACAAAATGTTAAATCTTTTCCAAAAGATCTAGTAGAATCCGCTCGATTAGACGGTCTAAAAGAACTAAGTATTTTTTTTAGAGTGTATATGCCGACGGCTAAAAATACCTATGCCGCGGCTGCAATCATCACATTCATGAGTAGCTGGAACAATTATTTATGGCCCTTAGTAGCTTTGCAATCTCCTGATAAACGGACGGTTCCGCTTGTTTTATCTGCTATGGGTGCTTCCTATACACCAGACTATGGAATGATCATGGCTGGATTAGTCATCGCTACTTTACCAACTGCCATCGTATTTTTTGTTTTGCAAAAGCAATTCGTTCAAGGAATGATCGGCTCTGTAAAATAAAAAAAACACAATAAGCGCGTTCCTTCAAAGTCATTTTTCCAAGTAAAAAGATACTTTTGGGAAGCGTGTTATTTTATGTTGAGAAAATTTAAATGATAACGTTTTAAGTTTGTGCTCGAAAACTCTTTCATTTTAAGGTAAACTTAAAGAGTAAAGGAGGAGGATACATGCTAAAAAATTTTAAAGAAGTGATTGCTGCTATATTGCCGATGACTGTCCTGATTGTCATTTTAACGTTTGTTTTTGCACCGTTAGAAGGAGAAGACCTCGCTTCATTTCTGGTTGGTGCGGCAATCATGATGATCGGAATGACGCTCTTTTTGTTTGGAGCAGATTATTCTATGATGGAAGTCGGAGATCTAGTAGGGAAATATATGATCAAAAAGAAAAGTTTGACTGTTTTGGTCAGTTTGGGATTTGCTATCGGGATCGTGATCACGATTGCTGAACCTTCCGTGCAAGTTTTGGGACAACAAGTATATGATATATCTGACGGAGAGATTGGCAGAGTGTTGCTGATTGGGATCGTCAGCGTCGGCACTGGAGTATTTTTAGCCTTTGCGCTACTTCGGGTCGTATTCAAGCTATCCTATTATCAATTGATGGCTATAGGCTACATAGGCGTTTTGATCGCCTCATTTTTCACCAGTTCCGAATTTATGCCGATTGCTTTTGATTCGGGCGGAGTAACTACTGGTCCAGTAACTGTTCCGTTTATTTTGGCCCTTGCCGGAGGGATGACTAGCATGATCAAACAAAAGAAAAATGAAAATGACAGTTTTGGAATGGTCGGTATTGCTTCGTTAGGGCCGATTCTTGCCGTGATGATTTTGGGGGTGATCTTCCAATGAGTTTCTGGCAGCAAGTGATAGATGGAATCGAAATCGTTACCATGGAAGTCATTTTGGCAGTGGCACCTATCGTAATCCTATTTGTTTTAATGAATATCATTAGTTTTCGTATGCGCAAAAAGCGTTTCTTTGACATTATGAAGGGTTTCTTGATAACGACTATTGGGTTGATCCTTTTCCTGCACGGAGTCAATATGGCTTATGTACCGGTAGGACAGCATTTAGGCAGTGCTATTGCGGGATTTCCTTACAATTATATACTGGTTCCCCTTGGCTTTTTGATGGGGTTCCTAGTAGGGTTTGCTGAGCCGGCGATTCATGTAATGGTCAAACAGGTTGAAGAATTGAGTGAAGGAAGGATCCGGTCGAAAGTCATGCTGATGGTGATTTCGATTGGGATTGGCGCAGCAGTAGGGTTGTCTATGTGGCGTTTGCTCGTCGGATTCTCTCTTTATTATTTCTTGATCCCAGGATATGGGCTAGCATTTATTTTAGGACGAAAAGTGGACAAGATCTTTTTAGCAATGGCTTTTGACAACGGTGGAGTAGCAACGGGTCCGATGTGTTCGACATTTATTTTATCAATGAGCGTGGCGATCGCTGCACAAATTGAGGGAAGAGATCCGATCATTGACGGGTTTGGTGTGGTTGCAATGATTGCATTGACACCAATATTATCCACTTTAGTACTAGGATATATTTATAAACGAAAAGATGAAAAAGACAGAATCGAAAAAGAAAGATTGCAAAAATTGGGGGAAAGCAAATGAAAGATCTTGTAGCATTGAATCTTCACATGATTGTGACGATCGTTGACGGAGGAATGGGCGAAGATGTTATCGACTTTTCAAAAGAAGCAGGTGCAGCAGGCGGAACGATCTTACATGGAAGAGGTTCTGGTGTACATGATTCAGGGAAATTTTTAGGTTTGGACATTTCGCCAGAAAAAGATATTGTGTTGACATTAGTACCCGATAGTTTGACGAATAAAGTAATGGATGCGATTGGTCAAGGCATCAACATCGATATTCCAGGTAATGGTATTTGTTTTAGTATTGATGTAGACAAAGTCATTGGTATCACTAAGATTCATCAATATCGAGAAATTATCGGAATGCAAGAACTTTTAGATGAAAATAAAGATAGAGAAAAGTCTGAATCATAGACAAGCGTTTGAAGAGGAAATAAACATAAACAAGAAGGCGGATGAGCGTTATTTCCGCTTTTTTGTTTGTATTTTTCTCGTGAATACTTATGAAATAGTAAATTTTTATGAAATTCTACTCTAAGCATCAGACTTTCTTTTCAAAATATGCTATTTTAAAAATGATGAAAAAAGGGGGAGAAAAATGAATTTTTTAGTTGTTTTAAAAGATACTCTGATTGAGCGATCTACATTTCTATATGTTCAATTGCAGGAAAATAAAACATTGCTGCATTTTTCACCAGAGTTCCATCTAGAGGGGCTAACATTAGGAGAAATCTATCAAGCAGAAGGGCTGTCGGCTGTTTTGCACTTTTTTAAGGTAGAATTGGAATTACCAGTAAAAGATTATATCGAGCTTTCTCTTGAATCTTGGGATCGAGCAGTGGTTGAACTGTTTCCAGAAGGTTTAATGATCGATACAAACGATGGGAAGATCCATCTGACTGCAGCAGAACTGCAAAAACAAATGCGTTATCAAATAGATGACGAAAATTCTTTTTCTATTTTTAGACGTCAGCAAAAGATTCTAAAAAGCTTTTTAAAAGTGATCAGTAAAAAACGGAATCTGATCAAAACGACACAGCTGTTGAAAAAATATCCAGGTCTGCTTCACACGTCTATTCAATTTCCTCAATTGATTACGATGATCCATCGTTTTATACGTATGCAACAGCTACCATCTAAGAAGCTGTTTCTTCCATTGACGGACACATTTCGAGTAGTCAACAGAGAAGATAAAAAGAAAGTGATTGTGATTGACTTTACCAGAAATCGGAATGTCCTTCACCAAGTTGCAATGGAAAAGGCCAATTAAGGCTTTTTCTTTTTAGATTTTTTTGTCATAATAAATATTAGATGATGGAGGAGATAATATTATGCAAACATGGTTAGAAAGGCTAATACGATTTCAGCAGAACTATCACAAACTTATGCAGGGAAGATATGCGAAATTTGATCAGTTGAATCGCGGTCTATTGATCGCTGCGCTTGTCTTTAGTTTGCTAAGTCGTTGGTTGCCCTATAGAATCGGACAATTGTTGTTCATCGTCTTTTTCGGATGGATGATATTTCGTTTCCTATCAAAAAAAATCTACCCCAGACTAAATGAGAATCAACGTTATTTGAAATATCTTGATAGAGTCAAAGAAAAATATCATCAGATAACAAACAAAAAGCAAGCTAAAATGGATCGAAAAAGTTATACTTTTTTTGAGTGCCCGAATTGTCATCAAAAGCAGCGTGCGCCTAAAGGAAAAGGACGAATACGCGTGACATGCAAAACATGTGGTATAAAATTCGAAACGAATGTTTAAGGGAGAAAAGAATGAAATTAGTATTATTACGTCATGGCGAAAGCGAAGCAAATTTTGAAAATTACTGGACAGGATGGCTAGATGTCGCCTTAACAGAAAAAGGAAAAGAACAAGCAGCAGTAGCCGGTCAAAAAATGCTTGAAGCTGGCCTTCAATTCGATGCCGTTTATGCCTCTGTTTTGAAACGTGCGATTCTTACCGGACAAGTCGCACTAGAAGAAATGGGTCAGTTATGGCTTCCTATAATAAAAACATGGCGTCTAAATGAACGGCATTATGGGGATCTTGTGGGTAAAAACAAAGATAAGATGAAAGAAATATACGGAAAAGATCAAGTAAAAAAATGGCGCAGAGGATATACGGAAGTTCCGCCGTTAACCGCAGAAAATAGATTTGACCGCAGATATGATCACTTGGACCCGCATTTAATCCTATACGGAGAAAGTCTGGAAATGACAGTGAATCGGATCATTCCCTTATGGCAAGATCATCTAGCACCAAAACTAAAAGATCGGCAAGATTTACTAGTTGTGGGTCATGGTAATAGCATCCGAGCACTGACAAAATATTTAGAAGATGTTCCTGAAGATCAAATGGATACGATCGATATCCCAAATGCACAACCAATCCAGTATACATTAGCAGATGATTTGACAATTCTGGACAAAAAAATACTTTAAAGAACACCTTTATCTAAAAGTGAGAGATAGAAAAAAGAAGCAAAGGAATGGAACAAAAGGAACATGAAAAATTATATATGGGACTTTGATGGTACATTGTTTGATACGTATCCCGCAATGGTAGATGGTGCATGGCAAGCACTAAAAGATTTTGGTATCAGTATGGACAAAAAAGAAATCTACTTCAAAATGAAAAAGTATTCTACTAGTTATTTGATCAATGAATCAAACTTGAATGCCAAAGAGTTTAATGAATTATTTCACCGATATGAAAAAGAAAGTACGGAAGTTTCCCGTCCATTTCCAGAAACGAAACAAGTACTGGAAATGCTAAAAGACAACGGCGGTCGTCATTTCATCCTGACCCACCGTTTGACAGAATCAACATGGGGCCTGTTAAAAGAACATCGATTGGCACATCTGATTGAGGAAGTAGTAGGGATCGATCAGGACTTTCCTCGTAAACCGGATCCAGCATCTTTAAATTATTTGATCGATACTTTTCATTTAGAAAGAACAGACACGATGATGATCGGCGATCGTCGTTTAGATATCGAAGCAGGGAAAAATGCAGGAGTCGCTACTTGTCTTTACGACATCGATCATTTTCTGGGTGAGATCCCGGCAGATTATGTGGTAGGAAATCTGAATGAAATCTGAATGAAATCCTTACCTTGCAGAGCATCATTAAAAAGTAGTATCCCCTTTCAAAGGAGATATGTTATAATTTTCATAAAGGAGTGATAAAATTATATGGAAATCAGAAGACAAAAAGAAGTTGTAGAAGCATTTCATTATGATATGAGATTGCCGAACCAAGAAGTAGAAACAGATTTGAAAGTGGGCTTCTCGCCTTTAAAAGAAACGATCGAAAACTATCCGAAAGAACATAGCATCGTAGGAGCACGCTTAGAGTTCCGTTTAGTGTTTGATACATATGTTTTATCTGGAAGTGTGAGTCAGATCAATCATATCCTCAATCGGAAAATTGAAGGTCAAAATGATGTCACACAAGAAGAAGTGGACGAGCTAGTAGCACCGTTATTCGATATCGTACGCCGAATGTCTTATGAGGTGACAGAGATCGCCTTAGATCAGCCTGGGGTAAAATTGAATTTTCAATCAGAAAAACAAGAATAGACAGTAAAAACATACCTGCGATAGATTAAAGCTATCACAGGTATGTTTTTTTATTACTAATTGTAAGCAAAAAGAATGTCATTTCGATAAAAATCGTCTAAAATATAAAAGTCACTGAAAAAAATTTTTTCAGGAGGATGGTTGAAGAATCATTCTCGGGAACCTTTACTTCCTTCGATGGACTTGTCATTAATAATATGAGGAGGAGAAAAATGACAACACTCATCACAGTTTTAGTGGTTCTAGTTTTTGCGGCATTATTATATGTGTTCTATCGTATGCAAAAGCGCCATACAAAATTTTCAACACGCGTCTTTACAGCATTAGGAGTTGGTATCGTCTTTGGCGGTCTGCTTCAATTGATCTTTGGTGTAGACGACAAAGTCGTTACTCAATCCATGGAATGGATCGGGATTGTAGGTCAAGGATATGTATCATTCTTGCAAATGCTAGTTATGCCTTTAGTGTTTATTTCGATCATTGGTGCATTCACAAAAATGAAAGTTTCTGAAAAGCTAGGGAAAATTAGTGCGACTGTATTGACTTCTTTACTTGGAACAACAGCTATTGCAGCATTGATCGGAATTGGTTCAACAATGCTGTTCGGACTCCAAGGAGCTAAATTTACACAAGGAGCTGCAGAAACAGCACGAATCTCTGAACTGGCAACACGTCAGGAAACAGTTGAAAACTTATCGATTCCACAGCAGATTTTATCCTTTATCCCTAAAAACGTATTTGCTGATTTAGCAGGTAGTCGTGCAACAAGTACGATTGGAGTCGTTATTTTCGCGGCATTTGTCGGAATCGCTTATCTAGGCGTGAAAAGAAAAGCGCCAAAAGAAGCAGCATTCTTTTCAGATTTAGTCGACAGTCTGTATAAAATCATTATGCGGATCGTGACGCTTGTTTTGCGTTTGACACCTTATGGAGTATTTGCTTTGATGACAAACGTTTTGGCAACAAGTGATTTTGCAGCTATCGTCAATTTAGGTAAATTTGTCGTTGCTTCTTACGTAGCATTGCTTGCTGTTTTGATTGTCCACTCACTGATTTTGATTGGTGCAAAAGTCAATCCAATCAACTATTTCAAAAAAGCCTTTCCGGTATTGAGCTTTGCGTTTACTTCACGTTCAAGTGCTGGAGCTTTGCCATTGAATATCGAGACTCAGACAAAAGCTTTAGGAGTAGATGATGCAACAGCTAATTTCTCAGCAAGTTTTGGTTTGTCTATTGGACAAAACGGCTGTGCTGGCGTTTATCCAGCTATGTTGGCAACGATCGTCGCACCAGCAGCTGGAGTGAATGTCTTTAGTTTGGAATTTATTTTGATGCTTGTGGCAATTGTAACAATCAGTTCTTTTGGTGTAGCTGGAGTCGGTGGGGGTGCAACATTTGCTTCACTGATCGTTTTAGGGGCAATGAACTTGCCAGTAGCAATCGTTGGGTTAGTTATCTCTGTCGAACCATTGATCGATATGGCACGTACAGCAGTAAACGTCAGCGGTAGCATGGTAGCTGGTATCGTGACAAGTGCACGCATCAAAGATTTAGATCGCGATGTCATCAATGATGATTCTAAAGTGATCGATGTGAATGCATAGTCATAGTTAAAACATATTAGGAAATATACTAAGATTATAGGGCAAAATCATCGATAGATGATTTTGCCCTATATTTTTTTGTGTGTTTTGAAAACCACCTGCTATGCAGGTGGTTCCGGAAAGCTTCTAGCGAGGTATAAAAAAAGCCACCTAAACTGATAAGATGAGGTTTCCCGACCACCACATCAAAAAGTTTAGGAGGTACCTTTTTATGAAAAAGGCTACAGAAAGTTTATCACACACTGTTTGGGAATGTAAGTATCATATAGTATTCGCTCCGGAATTTCGTCACCAAATCATTTATGGCAATTATAAAGCAAGTATTGGAGAGATTATACGCGAATTATGCGAAAGAAAGGGCGTTGAGATTTTAGAAGCAAATGCTTGTCCAGATCATATACACATGTTAGTCAGTATCCCACCAAAAATAAGTGTCTCTCAATTTTTAGGTTACCTAAAAGGAAAAAGTAGTCTAATGATTTTTGATAGACATGCAGAACTCAAATATCGTTATGGAAATAGAAAGTTTTGGTGTAGAGGATATTATGTGGACACAGTAGGACGAAACAAGAAAAAAATTGCAGAATATATTCGTAATCAATTAAGAGAAGACCACGTAGCAAATCAGCTTACATTGTTTGAAGAAGTTGATCCGTTTACTGGAGAAAAAACCGGAAGAAACACTAAGGGCTTCTTTGAGAAGCAGCGAGTAAATGTGGAGCAAGAGGGAACCGATTCGGTAAGCTTTTCAGGCTTAGGCCGGTAAAAGAGGCTTTCAGTCGCAGAACAAACCACCCGTTCATACGGGTGGTTTTGATTATTTTTGGATTATAGTGAGGAGTGAAAGAAAGTTCGAACAAAATCGTCCTTCTTATTTACGTATGTTGAGACTATAAGTTACATGATTTTCGGCCTAATCTAATAGTTTTGTTCAACCATTTAAACTTAATTGCGTACTTACCTATCCTTTTAAGCTTATCAGTGAAGAATCAAACTCTCTATACTAGCTTTTATTTTATCAGATAAATAGCTCAGAAGATCATGGTAGGCGTATAAATAATTCATGTAGAGAATTCACTTTTTATGCTATCCTAAAACTAATAAAAAGATTATTTGGTCTTACTCACTACTTATTTTACTTTAGTTGGAGGAAAACAAATGAAGTATGAAGAATTAAAACAAATCTTTCTTCAAGAAAATGAAATTGAAAAAATTCAACGCATAAAAGGCTACAATGTAAATGATCAAAATTTACCATTTGGAGAAATTGATGTGCCTAAAATGCCTGGCTATAATTTTTTAAAGAAGGAAATATTTATATTAGTAAACATCATCGCTATTCAGCGATGCCTAACCATACACATGAGTTTGTTGAATTTAACTATATGCTTTCTGATACCTGTACACAGTATGTCAATGAAACAAAGATAGAATTGAAAGAAGGAGAAATCATCCTATTGGATAAAGACATTGTCCAACGTATCGATCCATTAACTGAAAATGATTTATTGATTAATATCTTACTGAAAGATGAGTCAATTACGACCGATATTATTATCAATATGGTTAAATCGACAGGATTAGTGAACGAATTTTTGATGAACGCATCAAATAAATCAGGGAAACACGACGTATTTCATCATTTTCATTGTGGAAAAAATGAAGAAGTTCAACTGATCCTCCATAAACTAGTTTGGGAATATGTTTATAAAAAACGCTATTATATGCGAGAGGCAAACTTGTTGTTGTCAGTTTTGCTTATTGAATTAACTCGAGTGATTGAAGAAGAAAGCTTGGATAACTATCAAGAAAAAGATGAAGAGATTATCCAAATCATCAGGTATATTGAAACCAACTTTAGGCATCTTAGCTTAAAAGCATTGGCTAAAGAATTTGGGTATAATGCAAATTATATGGGAAATAAATTGAAGAAAGAGACGGGACGAACATTTCAAGAGTTGATCAATATTGCGAAATATCATACAGTACTAGAATTGATGAAAGAAACGGATAAAAGCATAGAAGAAATTGCCTATGATATTGGCTTTCACTCGCTACCTTCCCTCTATAAATTATTTGCCAGGTTTACAGATAGAACACCAAAACAAATGAGAGATCATCTAATGCATCATTGACTCCAAAAAGATTTTCCTGAAAAAGGAAAGTCTTTTTCTGTAGTTTGGATAAAAAAAGCTGTATTTAGACCATGGCTGAAATGTTGTAGTGCGCTTACAATTGCCTTGTAAGCTGATCAGCTGATAAAACAGAAATGGAGTGTTTGAGTTTGAATAAAAAAAACAATTCAGTCGTCAAAAAGTATTCTCCTTTAGCAACCGCTGCAGGAATCGGATCAATGCTAGGATCAGGTTGTATCGTTGGATTGTCAGCAACGATTCCAGTTTGGCAAAAGGGGTTAGAGTTAACAACGGGGCAAGTAGGGATTCTTTCAGGAAGTTTAACTTTTGCGATAGCTTTTGGTTCCATGTTTGCCGGAAATATTACTAGAGGTTTCGGTCTGATTCGATCATTTAATTGGCTTAACCTTTTTTATGGTATTGGTGCAGCAATTTGTATTTTTTCAACGAGTTTTTTGATGTTACTCGCAGGATTAATCATCATGGGTATTTCTTCTGGTGCTGATTTGCCCATTAGTTTAACGGTAGTTTCTCATGATGCCCCAGATGAAACAACGTCTGCGCAATTAGTTTCTTCGACACAGATTTTTTGGCAGATTGGTGTTTTTATTTCGTACATTTGTTCTTTCCTACTTTCAGGTGTTCAAGGTGTATTAGGTGCACGGCTCGTGTTTGCTATTTTGTTTGGATTTGCCGTTATCACATGGCTATGGCGCACATTTTCTACTAAGTTCAAAACTTCCATGAAGAAGGGTATATCCGCCAAGCTGCCAATAAGGTAATGACAGAACATGACCATGAAGTCTCATTCAAAACGGTTCTTTTTGGAGAAAATAAGCGAAAATATTTAGGATTCTTTTTAGCTATCATTACTTTTTATGTATGTTGGAATCTACTAGCAAATACGTGGGGGCAGTTCCAAACGTATGCTTTAACGAATGCTGGAGCTAGTCAAACACAAGCAACTGGATTAGGAATCATTTTGAATGTTGTTGCTTTAGGTACAACGATTGTTTTTACTTCTATTTCTGGTGGGAAATATCGAAATAAAGCTTTTTTTGTAGGTGCTTTCGTTCAATTTGCAGCTATGCTCGGAATGGTTTTAATCGGTGGGGGCGCAGGTTTTATTGCTTTGGCAACGACGATTGCTTTTTATAATTTTGGTAATCCTTTAGCTGGGGAAGCCATTTATAAAGTATGGACACAAGAATCATTTCCCGCAGAAACAAGAGCATCATTGCAAGGATTTATCAATGGTTTTTCACGATTATGTTGTGGACTTTTCGCATTTGTTACGCCTCACTTAGTAATGCCAGATCATATTCAATCTTCGATGATTGGCTTTGCTTGGATCGTTTTAGTAGCAACAATTGCTGGTATTGTCATGATGCGGTTACAAAAGAAATATGGAACATCTGAGACACGAGGGACAGAAGATCTTCAAGACACTAATGTCACTGCTTGAAAAATTGACCAAGTAAGGAGAATAAATATGGCATTTACTTTTCAAATAAATAACGATGTAGTTTGGGATTATGATCAGAAATTATTGAAAAAAGCAGAAGAAAATATTCCAAAACTAATTGAAACAGAAATTCAACCAATTCGAATTGTTGAAAAAATTCCTGCACAACAACGTACCAATGAGTTTAAACTTCAAGATAGTCAAAAGGACATCTGCACATTAGCTCAGTATTCACTGGGAAGAGGTGAGTCCATCATCTTGGATTTAGGGGATCATTATGTCGGTCAATTTAGTATTGATATCGATTCTGTTGGTTCACCGATGGATGCACCTTTGTATTTACGCTTGAAATTTGCAGAAGTACCTTCTGAATTATATGCCCGTTCAGAGGACTACGAAGGCTGGTTGTCACGTTCCTGGATTCAAGAAGAATATCTTCATCTTGATACGTTACCTACTACACTGCAATTACCTAGGCGCTACAGCTGTCGTTATGTAGAACTAACAGTTATTGATACCTCTCCTAAATGGCAAGCAAGTTTTAGTAGTCCAAAATTTATAGCAAAAAGTTCTGTTTCAATGGCACAAGTACCTACGATGACGATCGAAGACAATACTTTAAAGGCAATCTACGATGTTTCTGTAAAAACACTTTTAGATTGCATGCAGACCGTCTTTGAAGATGGTCCTAAACGAGATCGAAGATTATGGTTAGGCGATCTACGTCTTCAAGCACTAGCTAATTACTATACTTTTAATGATTTGTCTTTAGTCAAACGATGCTTGTATCTTTTTGGCGGAATGCGGACAAATGAAGGGAAAATACCTGCTAATGTTTTTACAGAACCTAAGTTAACACCAGATGATACGTTTTTGTTTGATTATAGCCTCTTTTTTGTTACTTCCTTATACCCGTGGTGCTAGTTAATTTTTTCCTAGAGGAAAATGTCTAAACATGTTGGTAAATCAACAAAAAAACGCATATAGTAGTCTCAAAACTC
>NZ_BEHC01000067.1:0-20734 GCF_003112495.1 Enterococcus sp. H57 | reverse complement strand
TGTACTCACTCCTTATAATTCTTTGGTCGGAACTATTTTGAGTGTAGCACAAATGACTTTTTTAGTTGTCTAGCTTAATTTTACAATCGGCGATTTAAAAATAAATCTTTTCTATTAAGCGTGAGGAATAGAATAATCTTAGAATAAAAAGAGAATAGAAATGATCCAAACTTTCCATGCATCAATAAAATAGTAAAAATTAGATTTTGAATAACGTGCACGTGCTTATTTGATAACGTTTTTTTATTGAGAGGAGGGATGAAAATGATCAAGAAAACTCAAAATAAAATCCAACGTATATGTCAAAAACATTTTGATTCTAGACTAAAAGCTATATCTCGAAGAAAAAAATTGCGTACCATTGCAGTTTCGATAATCGTGATTCTTACTTTCTTAGGAAGTTTATCCAATAGGAATGTAAACGTTTATACAGAAACGTCAAGTTTTGCTAACCAAATGACAGAGGAGACAAATAGTCCACCAGCCTCTGAAATACAGTCAACAGAAAGTACCGATCAGTCTAGCAACAACGAGACAACCTCAACTACAACCTCGACTCAGCTGATTGATCCGACAGAAGAAGAAATCGCAGCAGCAAAAGCAGCAGGGGAAAAAGCTTATTCAGAAACAGGTAAAAGTCAGACATTTAGTGCTGTTGCGGCCACTGCGAATTTCAACGGACATACCATACCAGATGGATATACAGTGATATATGCCAAAGATGGAGTCATTGTTGCGGTTAACGGAACGATGAGTGCGGATAAAACCGCGCTACAAGGTGTTACCAAAGCAATCGCTTTTATTGATAACCGTCCAGATATCCATAATCTGTTTATTGGCTCCACAGTAAATGGTACTACTACCACCTTCCCAAAAAGTATCTATATGGGGGTGGCTACCGCTGGAAATACGATCGATTCCGTTACACCCAATGCGGATAAAAGTTATTCTTTTACACCCTCAACATGGGGAGGGCTTCCTGCCGGAGGAGGTATGAGTACTTTTTCAATCGGTATACAGTTAGCAAACGATATTCCATTCACAGGGTACTCGATCAAAAATGGACAGATCGTTGATAACAAGGGGAATATTTCAGTTGTTCCAACCTATCAAGCAGCGACGGTTCAGGTCAATGCAAACCAACCTGGAACATTCTCTTATACTGTTAATGGCGGGATAGCACAAACTGGAACATACGGGACTACACTATCTGGAATCCATGTGGGGGACAAAGTGGTTATTATTCCAACAGCAGTAACGGGCTATTCTTTTGCACAAACAAACGGTTCTTTCACAGCCCTAGAAAGTAACGTCGATACGGTGACCTATACAGGCAAACAAACACCAATCACTATTAAGTATCAAGACTATTTTGGACAGACGATTGCTCCTTCTAAAATAATGAATCTTACTTACGGAAGTGCTGCACAAGACCTGACGACTAATGTGCCTATTATCAGCGGATATACCTTTACAGCTGTTTCAGCGACAGAAACAAAGAACCAATCAGCAACGAGTGTTTCAGCTAGTTTAGATACAAATGGAAATGTAATCGTAAAGGACGCAAATGGAAAACAGATTTCTGAAGTCATCCTATATTATAAGACAAATGCAACAGTATCAATCAATGCAAATGGCAGTAAGTACTATGATGATCTTTCTGTTGTACCGATCGTTAAATATACCTTTAATGATAAAACAGAATCAACATCCCTTTTAAACAATGATCTCAATATTGATCAAATCCCATGGAATCCAACTGATTTCAAAGCGATGAATGAAAAGGGAGTTGAAGTAACTGCGCCTACTGAAATTGGAACCTATACGTCTTGGCAATTGACAGAAAGCGGATTAGCTAAACTAGCTGCCAGAACAAACTATCTATTTCCTATCGTGTAGACATCTGATATCTATACGATCAAGCCAATCAGCGGTACGGTAGAGCTCGGTGGCAGTAAGACATATGATGGAAAAGCAGGAATCCCGTCAATCCATGTCAAGCTAGCAGAAGGTGTCACCAGTTCGGTTACTCCAGTGCAAGTGACCCTTAGCAACACGGACTACACAGTAGATGCACAATCAGCAAAAAATATGGTTAACGTTGACAGCTATGCAATTAAATTAACGAAAAGCGGGATAGATAAAGTCAAAGCAGCAAATCCCAAGATGTCATTTACTGATATAGCTAACACATCAGGAACCTATACCATCAATAAAGCCGATGCAGTGATTACTGTCGATGACGCTGCCTTTAATTATGATGCCCAAAGTCACTCGATACCGGTTGGAAATGTCCCCGTTACTGGTGTTGTCTCAGGTGAAGCATTGGATTATACACTAACAGCTAACAGCCGGACAGATATCGGAACACAAATAGTAACGATTAGTTTAGGGGAAGGAACTGTAAACAATAATTATTCGATTACCGCAACAGATACCGCTGAGTTGACGATCAATCCGACTCTCTTGCTTCCTTCGACAGGCGGGATAGGTCTACTGCCCTTTGTCTTTTTAGGAATGATTTTTATTTTTTCTGGCTTCTTTTATTTTATCCATCGTAAGAGAAAAGCAGGTGAACAGCGATGAAAAAAATAAAAAGTGTACGTGTGGATAGGTTTGCCGTTCTCTTTTTTATCCTACTGGGATTTTTTAGTGGTTCTCCGACTGTGTCAGCCAGAGAATCATCTATTACATTTACTTTGCATAATCGAATGTTCGAAAGCGAACAGATGCCAAGTATCAGTCAAAACGACGGAATGGCTAGTCCAGATAACTTTCAGTAGGCAAAAGGGTTGAACGGTGTTACTTTCGCTATATATGATGTCTCGGATGAATTTTACAAGCTGCGGTCAGAAGGAAGTAGTATAGAAGACGCACAAAGAAAACTAGCACAGAAAAGTGATAGTGGAAAAATACTGGCAGAAAGTGTGACAAAAACAGTAGACGGTGGAGAGGGCATTGCTTCTTTTCGTGTATCGGACAAAGACGAGCAAGGTCGTGACGCTGTTTACCGATTTGCGGAAATAAAATCTTCAGATCAAGTAAAAGAAAAATCAGCACCATTTGTCGTCGTGCTTCCTGTGACAGATTCATCTAATCATAAATTGACGACCATCCACTTGTATCCTAAGAGCGAACAAAAAATACCTGCTGCACTCACATTAACAAAAAAAGTAGAGAACAAGCAGACAGATTTTGCAGATGGGGATAAAGTACCTTATCTCATCACTACCACAATTCCTGAGAACATCAACGAGGTAGGAACCTATACGATCACAGATACAGCTGATCCTCAGTTGTGGCTAGAACCAGAAACGATCGATCTTTTGATTGGGGGAGAAAAGATTCATACATTTCATACACAAAAAACAAAACATGGTTTTGTATTATCGGATTCTGGAAAAGATCTCAGTTCGTTTGCTGAGAAAAAATTAACGATCCGTTACCAAATGTCATTGAAAGAAAACAGTGAAAAAACGACATTTGACAACGAGGTACGTTTGACGACTGACAATCAAACAGTAGAAACACATCTTGCCATCCAAACAGGTGGCAAACAATTTGTCAAAGTGGATCGGCAGACGAAACAAAGACTGGCAGATGCTCAATTTCTAGTCAAAAGAGATAACCAATATTTAGCGCAAGAAAATGGGATAAATCACTGGGTAGCCAAAGATGATCCGAGAGCAACGATTTTTACTTCCGGTAAAGATGGAACATTTTCTGTCCATGGTTTGTCTTTTAGAAGCTATGAACTAGTTGAGATCAAGCCGCCTAAAGGATATGTATGGAGTCCAGCACCAATTCTCTTTGAAGTTGAAGCAGGCAGTTATGATCCGCTTCATCCTATACCATTGGAAATCATCAACGAACCAGAAGCAAATCGGACAAATAACGGAAAAACGCCAGTTCAGATACAGACGAATGGCCCATCAAATGAAAAAAGTGGAGGAAGTTTTCCAAAAACAAACGAAGAGATGCTTGGAGGTTTCTCAATCTTAGGGGTGTTGCTAGTCCTTTCAACAGGGGCAGCTTGGTTTTATAAAAAACAACAAAAAGGAAACAATAGGAGGGAAATAAAATGAAAAACATCAAAACAAAAATATGGGCACTTCTAGGAACTACTATTATGTTGCTTCCTTTCGTTCTCAGCCTAGGAACTGCAGATGTCTCTGCAGCCGTATCACCTACACCAGAAAATGTCACGGTTAATTTGCATAAATTGAAATTCACTTCAGCACCAGAAAATCAAATAAACAACGGAACGGAATTGACATTTCCGAATAGCGAACCATTGAATGGTGTAGAATTCAACGTATACGACATCACCGCTACGTACTATCCAAGTAAAGATACAGCAGTTCCAGCAGACGCTACACCCTTTGCAAGTGTAACGACTTCTGGTGAAGGATTAGCTAACTTGACTCTTCCAGGTAAATCTGAAGGGAAAGATGCTGTATATGTCTTTGTAGAAACACCAAAACCTGGTGTCGAAACGTCGCCAAATATCGTGTTGAGCTTACCCTTTTACAACCCTGATTCATCAGACCCTGACAAACCTTTAGACACGATTCATCTATATGCTAAAAATGTCATCAAAGAAAGCAATATCAAAATCCAAAAAGCTGGGAACTTTTCAGGGGTAGATAAGTTAGCAGGGGCGCAATTCCAGATCAAAAATTCAGACAATCAATTTGTGACTGGTTTTGATGAAAATACTGGTGTCGCTCTTTATGGTCCTGCCGAATCAGCATTGACATTCACAACAGATAGTGAAGGATCCATCAGTGTCAATGGGTTACTAGACGGAAATTATACTTTGGTTGAAACAAAAGCACCAGATGATTATCAATTGACCGATCCACAAAAAGAAACCTCATTTGTAGTAGAAAACGGAAAATTGCAACAAACAACCGGAATCATCCATGGCGCGGATGAAGCCGATCTTGGGAATCCAAACGGTGTAGTCAATCGGGAAAATACAACTACGGATAACACGATTACTGTAGAAAATGTCCAAAACTACGGTGATTTCCACTTCATCAAACAAGATGTGAACACGCAAGAAAAATTAGCCGGTGCAGAATTTTCTATTCTAAGAGCAAAAGATCCAACTGTTAAATTAATGAAAAAAATAGCAAACCTTGCCTCAGGAGAATACCCATATGCTTGGTCAGATGAAGTCACAGGTTCTGACTGGGAAGAAGTGAAATTGATTTCTGATTCAGAAGGGGAATTTTCAATCGAAGGGCTGAAACAAGGGGCATACTGCCTTCAAGAAACAAAAGCACCAGAAGGCTACGCATTACCTAAGAATGAAGCTGCGTACACTGAATTTACAGTAGATGATGATCCAACAACTTCTGATGAAACAACGATCGATAACCAACCTAAAGGAATCTTGCCTTCAACTGGGGGTATGGGGATCATCGTATTCATCTTGGTAGGTATTGCTTTAGTTGGAGGAACAGTGATCTACTTCAAAAAACGCCATCAAGAAACAGAAGCTTAAACTATTGGAAACAAAAATCATACGATAAATAAACGACAGTGATTCAAATGGGGAGAAAGGTTGTGACAGAAGTGGTCGGTCTCTTGGTATTAAGTCAAATGTATGCAACAATGTGAGGAACCATTTTCACAAAATTTATCTTAATACTCGAAACTAAACTGCTTTTTCACAACCTCTTCTTTAAACGGTGTTCTCCTGCCAACTCCTCGGTCACAAGTCACAATATTCATCAAACATGAGAAGCTGTTTTTTGAAATTGTTCCTTGTGACTCAGAGCTGAACGGCAGGCTCACGACCTCTTTCTTAAACGGTGTTCAATCAGCTGACCTTCGGTATTAGCTCAACAAACGGCAAAATATGAGGAACTATTTTTCCGTTTGCTTCTCTAATACTCAGGTCAAGGCGCTGATTTCACAACCTCTTCATATACATATTAGAAAATAGGTGGACATGATGAAAAAAAGCAGAATAAGAATACTGGACATCTTCATGGCAATCATTTTAGTCGTTGGGATCGGGATCTTTTCTTATCCTTTTGTAGAAGATTCACTGAATGATTTTCTTGCCCAGCAAATGATCATCCATTATCAAAAGCAGGCATCGAGTAAGAATTCAGAAGAAATAAAAAAACAGCAGGAAAAAATGACAAAGAAAAACCAACAGTTGGCAGAGCAAAACGTATCACCAGGGATAGGCAGTTTCAACCAAGCAGTTGATGCAAAAGCATTAAAAGATTTACCTAGTAATGCCTTTTATATGGAACATATGCTTGGAGTCATCGAAATCCCAAAAATCAATGTCAGCTTACCTATATTCGATCAGACAACGGAAATATTTTTGCAAAAAGGAACGTCATTATTGGAAGGAAGTTCTTATCCGACTGGCGGGAAAAGCACCCATGCCGTTCTTTCTGGGCATCGTGGACTCCCAGAAGCAAAATTATTTACAGATTTGCCTAAGTTGAAAAAAGGAGACCAGTTTTTCATCCAGATCAATGGAAAGACATTGGTGTATCAAGTAGAAAAAATCCAAGTGGTCTTACCTGATGAAGTAGATTCTTTGGGTATCCAAAAAGGCAGAGATCTCGTGACTTTGCTTACCTGCACTCCTTATATGGTCAATACACATCGACTGCTTGTGACGGGGCATCGTATTCCTTATCAAGCAAAAGAGGCAAAAAAAGCGATCCAAGGAATTGATCAATGGAAAAAATGGAAATTTTTTATTTGGTTTATCGGTATACTACTTGGATCAATCGGCTTAGTTTGGCTACTCATCGCTTATTTAGATTCTTTGGCCATCGCTAAGCGAAACTATCCTTTATCATTTTATGTAAAGAACACAAACGGACGACCAATCGAAGGAATGGTCTTTTCTGTAAAAACGCTCAACGGCAAACACTATATTAGTAGAGAAAAAGTTCCATTTGTGAAAGCTTCTGATGAATACGGACTTGTGAGATTTTCTGATTTAAAAGGCGGGAACTATCGCTTGCAACATGAGGAGCTTCTGCTTAAAATCCATGTAAAACATAAACATTCGAAACAGTTTTCAATGAAATTGAAAAAAGGAAGATACAAACTGCGAAAAGAAAAAGAGGTGTACTATTTGATTGAGAAAGAATGAATGAAGATGTACAAAAAAGCAGAGGGAACAGACTAAATGAAAAAAGAGAGAAGCTGACGAAATGGACGTGTAAACTGCTATTTTTGGTTTACTATCTGGAACGCCAGCTTCTATTTTTTTATGTTTCAGAAGAATTTTATTATTATAGTATAACTTTTGAATTAGTTTCCATAACATTTGGAGCAAGGGGTTAAACCACGAGCTTGAGCTTCGCTTAAAGTGGCAGGGGTATACGTACCATTTCCACATTTATGTGTATGGTATTTTGAACCGGTCGGTGTGACATAGACAGTTTGTTCATTATTTTGCTCAGGAGCTGCGGCTTGTGCCTGCTGAGAGGCCTGTTCAGCTGCTGCTTGCTGTTGCGCCTGTTCTGCTTGTTGCTGTGCGATTGCTTCTTGCCTCGCCTGTTCTGCTTGTTGCTGTGCGATTGCTTCTTGTTGCGCTTGTTCTGCTTGTTGTCGTGCAATTTCTTCTTGCTTTTTCCGTTCTTCTTCTGCTTCTTTTGCTTTGATTGTGGAATCAATTGCAGCAAGACGGCTTGTCAACTCTTGTTTGTTTTCAGGTAGCGCTTGGATAGCTGCTGAAGCAGTTGCATAGTTTTCTTTTGTAGGATTTGCTTCAGCTTGTGATAAAGCAGATTCCGCTTCTGTCACTTTTTTTTCTAGTGCAGCTTTTTCCGCTTTTTGTTTCTCTTCTTCTTTTTTCTTTTCAATTTGTTCTTGTTCTTTCGATGAATCTGCCGTACTTTCGGAGATCGTGGTACTGCTGCTGGAAGCTTGAGCTGAACTTGTGCTTTGAGTAGTAGACGTAGTAGCACCACACCCACTCAACAAACTTCCTGCGACCAAAAACAACGCAACTAATTTTTTCACTAAATTTCCTCCTTAAGTAAAAAAACAACCGTTTTCAATAAATGTCCTTTTCAATTGTTTACTTACTTGTTATAATAATTGTGTTATGAATAGTGATTGAGGAAACTTAATCTAATCCCGTGTTGATACACGGGATTTTTGCTATAGTTCTGTTATTAAGTATGTAATAATAAAATATGTACGTTATTTTATTATTAGATTATTGACATTTATATAATAAACGATTAAATGATTCATATCAATAGAATGCTTAGGAAAAAAAGAGAAATAATAACAGGTTTATGCACCATTAACTGTTTTGCAGTGGGATATTTGTATCCGTTTTTTTCTTGTATGTAGTATAGTAAAGTAGATACAGGAGGAGAAAATATGCAGATTTTTTTAACAAAAGTTTCTCAAAAGAAAATTAAAATGATTCATTTACTGCTTGAAACAGAACGTTGGTGTTCAATAGAAGAACTACAAAATGAATTGAAGGTATCAAGTAAGTCTATCTTGAATTATCTAACAGATTTAGAAGAATTGTTCCAACAATATCCTGATAAGGTCATTTTGAAGAATGAGAATAATCGGCGCTTTTCTATGGAAAAGCAGGAGAACTTCCCAATCTACACTATTTATCTTCATTTCTACAGAAAATCATATAATTATCATTTGATTGAATTCATGTATCAACATCTTGAGAAAAATTTGGAAGATTATGCAGACGCTCAATATACGAGTGTATCCACAGTTTTTCGTTATGCGAAGTTATTAGTAAAGTACTTTGAAATGACGGACGTCAAAGAATAGTCGCCGCCAGATAGAAGGAAATTAGCAGTTGAAAAAGCTGCCCTGCATCAAGTAATACGACCAGCCAAACGGAAACAGTGTCTCATGTTTTTGATTTGGCTGGTCTTATTACCGCAGATGCAAGCTTTTGCCACACCTCTTTCTTGTCATTTACAGACTCAACTATCAATGCTGCAAGCTTTCCCTTAATGCTGTAACACCAGTAAGAGTTGTCAAGACCAGCAGGCTGACTAGGTAAATACCGCTCAAAAACAAGATTACGGCAGTTAAACTATAATGATCCATCAGGAAACCGATGACGATAGAAGAAAAACCACCAACAGCTCGTCCAAGATTCATAATGAAATTATTCGCCGTCGCGCGGATTTCTGTTGAATACAAACTACTAATCACTGCGCCATATCCACCATACATGCCATTGATAAAGTAGCCGACTATCACAGCAGCTGCTACCAAACTCCACTGGCTATGGGCTAACACAAGTAGATAGACAGATAAGGATGAACAAATTAAAAACAAAGAAAAGGCTAGTTTAGGCCCCAATTTATCCATGATCATGCCAAAAGTCATCATCCCCAAAGACATGCCTAAAATAGTACTGACCATCCATAATGAAGACCCAGAAACCGAAAGCCCTAATCGATTTTGCATAATCGAAGGTAGCCAATTCATTAACCCAAAATAGCCGGCAATTTGGACAGTCACCATGATACTAAGGCCACATGTTTGCCAAGCAAGATGTTTTGATTCAAACAGTCTGCTAAGATTGGTTTTCTTTTCGGCGGATTGTGCAGATTTGAATTCCTTTGGTTCAGTCAAGCCGCGACGAATGAACAAGACCATCAACACCGGCAGTACACCTACGACATACAACATCTTCCAACCAAACGTTGGAATGATCACAGCAGCTAAAATCGCAGCCAAAGCCGCACCGACCTGCGCACCAATACCAGCAACCGAAGAAGCTCGTCCAATTTGTTTTTTTGAAAAACTTTCGGAAATCAAGGACATACACGCCCCATATTCTCCTCCCGCTCCTACACCTGCGATAAAGCGAAAGAGATAAACCAAGTAGATGTTTGAAGCAAAATACATCAATAAAGAAGCAATCGAAAACAGAAGGACCGTTTGAGAAAATACTTTCACACGTCCATATTTATCAGCTATGATGCCAAAAAAAATACCTCCAATGAGCATCCCCAAATTAGTGATCGTTGAAATGAAACCCGCTTGCGTACCACTAATATGAAAAGAAGCAATCATTGAAGATAATGAAAAAGCTAAAAACATAATATCCATATTCTCTAAAGCAATTCCCGCCGATGTCGATAATAATACCTTTCGCTGATACGTTGTCATTTTTATACCCCTTTTCCTAAAATTTCCCTAAATTGTTAAAAGTATATCCAAAAAAGAATAAAAAAACAAGTCTTTTTTATTCGAAATAATACACAAACAACCGATATAGCGTCCTTGGTCAGATATGACAATAAAAAGTACAATCGTTCCGCTTGAAAACGGGCATTTGCGTATCCACGAAATATGGAGTGAACGGTTGCTGTATGTGTATGAAGGCGGGTTTAGTGTACCAATGGAAAATACAAATAGATGTATAGCGGGACAATGTGCCACAGCACGATCGATCATTGGTACTTCGAGGATTAAGAACATCATTGGATACAAGAAAGCTGGGATTATCCGACCTGAACCTAATACAAGTCTTTATTTTCCGGTAACACTATTACCATATTTGACAGGCGTGGCTGAAAGCGGAAAACAAGTATTTATATCTGTGATCAGCGGTGTTTTACCAGACCAAGTTTTTGAAGAGCTTACAGTAGAAATTATTGGGAGAAATATAGAAATCGGGCAACTAGGGCAAAGGATTAATGTAAAGTTGGAGGAAAAATACAACGATGGACAATAGAACAAATATAGTTGAGTTAGATTGGCTAGTTTCAGAAATTGATTTTATTGAAAAACAGGTGCGTGAAAATCAAAAAAAATTTAAATTTCTCGTACCTGCTGCAGCTAGTAACAATCATGTATATGAAGCGGAAGAAAACACTGATTGGACGGCTAGTTTCTGGTTGGGGATATTATTTTTAACAAAAGAACTTTCTAACTCAAAAGATTTTGATCGAACGATCGAAAGTCAATTAGCTTCATTCAAAGAACGTTTAGAAAAAGATATAGCCTTGGATACGCATGATATCGGATTTTTATATCAATTATCAGCTGTTGCTGATTATCGATTGAATAAAAACGAGTCATCAAAACAAATAGCGATACAAGCAGCTGATCGATTGATGGAGCGGTATTCTCCCAAATCTCAAATTATCCAAGCTTGGGGAGACTTAGATGATCCAAAGCAGCGTGGACGTATGATCATTGACTGTTTGATGAATCTGCCATTACTTTACTTTGCTACTGAGGCTACCGGAGATGAGAGTTATAAAACAGCTGCCTACAATCATGCGAAACAAACTCAAAAGTATATTGTGAGAGACAATGCTACTACTTACCATACGTATTACTTTGATGATGTTACTGGAGTGCCTAAATATGGTCGTACGCAACAAGGTTATTCAGATGAATCCTGTTGGGCACGCGGGCAAGCGTGGGGAATCTATGGATTCACATTAAGTTACTTGTATACGGGAGACGGTTCTTTTTTAGAGACCGCCACGCAACTTGCTGATTATTTTCTACAAGAGCTTCCTGAAGATTTGATTTGTTATTGGGATCTAATATTCAAAGAAGGTAGTCAAGAGGAAAAAGATAGCTCTGCGGCAGCAATAGCTGCATGCGGATTGTTAGAACTTTCCAAACAACTGCCTGTTTCAGATCATCGTCATTTCGATTACGAAGAGATGGCAGTCAAAATCTTGGGAGAATTACAAAAAAACTATACAACGAAACAAGTAGATGGATCAAACGGGCTGCTTCTCCATGCCGTTTATGATAAAAACAGCTTAAAAGGTGTAGATGAATGTGTGATCTGGGGCGATTACTTTTATGTAGAAGGGATCACTCGTCTAGCTAAAAAATGGTACTGTTACTGGTGATGTATAAGAAAAGAGGAGGATTCATATAATGAAGCGATGGAAAAAAATGATGATTGGATCAATAGTTTTAGGAATGTCACTCGTATTTGGTGCTTGTGGTAATCAAGAAGGCAGTAGTGAAGAATCAGCAAATGAAATTACCGTTTCGACATGGAATTATGAAACAACACCTGAATTCAAAGCGCTCTTTGAAGCATTCGAAAAGAAAACGGGAATCAAAGTGAAAGCAGTAGATATTGCTTCAGATGATTATGACACGAAACTTACTACGATGCTTTCTTCTGGAGATACGACAGATGTATTGACGATGAAAAATCTTTTGTCGTATTCAAATTATGCTTTACGAGATCAGTTAGTCGATCAAACAGAACGAATTAGAGAATTAGATACTGATGCTGCTGAAGGAACATATGAAATGTATGATATCGATGGAAAAACATACGCATTGCCCTATCGAACGGACTTTTGGGTACTATATTACAATAAGAAAATGTTTGATGATGCAGGAATCCAATATCCAGAAAATCTAACTTGGGACGAATACGAAGATTTAGCAAAAAAGCTTAGTAAAAATGACGGACAAGTTTATGGAGCATATCAACATATCTGGCGTTCGACGATCCAAGCTATTGCAGCTGCTCAAAACGAAGCGAATCTTGTGGAACCAGATTATCGATTTATGACTGATTATTATGATCGAGCATTGAGGATGCAAAAAGAAGGCGCGCAAATGGATTTTGGCACGGCTAAGTCAACGAAAGTAACCTATCAATCTCAATTTGAAGAACAAAAAGCAGCAATGATGTACATGGGAACTTGGTATATGGCTGGCATACTTGCGAACAAAGAAGCAAATAAGACAGAAGTAGAATGGGGAATTACAGCTATTCCTCAGAAGAAAAAAGGAGAATCGGTCACGACGTTTGGCTCGCCAACAGCATTTGCTGTCAATAAAAACTCAAAGAAACAAAAAGCGGCGCAAGAATTTATTGAATTTGCAGCCAGTGAAGAAGGAGCAAAAGTATTAGCAGGAGTAGGAGTAGTTCCTTCATATCGTACGGATGAGATTGATCAGCTTTATTTTAATCTCGCTGGAATGCCAACGGATGAAATTTCTAAAAAAGCTTTTTCTCCTGATGAAATCAAACTTGAATTTCCGATTGATACGTATGGGCCTGCAATCGATAAGATTTTACAAGAAGAATATGACTTAGTTTTGGTTGGAGATGAAACGCCGGAAAAAGGAACGGTAAATATGGAGAAACGTGTAGCTGCGGAAAAAGAATAATCATGAAAGGAGAGAAGCCAAGAGATCAAACACTCTTGGTTTCGTCATCGAAATGGAGAATAGTATAAATAAGAAAGCTACAAATCATTTGCGTAGAAAACGAACGTGGATCGCTTATTCGTTTATCGCCCCGAATTTCATTGGTTTTTTCGTTTTTACATTAATACCAATCCTGTTTTCGCTTGTACTAGCATTTATGAAATGGGATTCTTTTTCAACGCCAGAATTTGCTGGACTAGATAACTTTCGTAAAATGGCCAACGATGAGACATTTTGGATTTCTTTGAAAAATACTTTTTTATATACCGCTGCTGTAGTGCCTGGCACACTTGTTTGTTCGTTAGGGCTAGCTTTACTACTAAATCAGAAAATTAGAGGGATGAAGCTTTTTCGTACGATATTTTTCTTTCCGTATGTTACTTCCTTAGTAGCAATTGCTGTTGTTTGGAATATGTTGTTTCATCCAACAGTGGGACCTATTAATATCTTTTTAAGACGATTTATTGAACATCCTCCAGGTTGGACTTCAAGTTCAAATTGGGCGCTTTGGGCAATTGTAATTGTCAGTATTTGGCGAGGGATGGGTTATTACATGATTCTATACCTTGCAGGACTACAAAGTATCCAAAAAGAACTATATGAAGCGTCTTCGCTAGATGGAGCAAACCGTTGGAAACAATTTTTGAATGTGACATTACCTTCGTTGAGACCAACAACCTTCTTTGTAACGATCATGCTTGTCATCAATTGTTTCAAGGTGTTTGACCTTGTGCAAGTGATGACGGATGGCGGCCCTGGTCGAGCGACAAATGTGCTGGTTTACCAAATCTACAATGAAGCATTCAAAAAATTTGATTTTGGTTATGCTTCAGCTATTTCACTTGTTTTGTTCGTAATTGTTTTGGGCGTTACGGTTGTTCAATTTTCTTGGAATAAGCGTCGTACTTAGGAGGTGTGATATGGAAGAGAGTGTTCGAAATGAAAGAAAAAAAGCAAAAATTCGTTCAAAAAACATGCCCTTTATTCAATGGTTGGGTATGATTCTGCTGATTGTATTAGCTTTATTGACGATCATTCCTTTTTTATGGATGGTTTCTGCTTCATTCAAAGCAAATAATGAAGTGTTAACGATTCCGATTCAATGGATCCCTAAAACTTGGCATTTAGAGAATTATCTGGTTATTTGGTCTCGTATTCCTTTAGTGACATTTTTTAAGAATACAGCTTTTTTAAGCGTTGTGATCACGTTGATTCAGTTGTTTACTTCTAGTTTTGCTGTTTACGGGTTTTCTGAACTAAATTTTAAAGGGCGCGATATTTTATTTTTAGCATATATCGGCACGATTGCTGTCCCTTGGCAGTCTTATATGATCCCGCAGTTCATTATGATGAGAAAAGTGGGTTTAACAGATACGTTGTGGTCGTTGGTGCTATTACAAGCGTTCAATACTTTTGGTGTGTTCTTGTTGAAGCAATATTACAGTAGTATCCCAGATTCTTTATGTGAGAGTGCGCGGATCGATGGCTTATCAGAGTGGGAAATCTATCGCAAGATCATTTTACCTCTTACAAAACCGGCGATTGCCAGTTTGACGATCATCACATTCGTTAATACATGGAACGATTATATGGGGCCATTCATTTATTTGTCTTCTACGGAAAATAAAACAATCCAGTTAGGGTTGAAAATGTTTATTGGGCTATTTGATGCAGAGTACGCATTAATCATGGCTGCCTCAGTTGTTTCTGTTCTTCCTGTTGCTTTTATATTTTTAGCGATGCAAAAATATTTTGTAGAAGGGATCGCTTCATCAGGAATGAAGGAATAGGAGGTGATTATGAAAGAGCAGCGTTTTGACAAAAATGTTTATATGGAATTCTTTTATTGGTTGTATCAATCATTGGCAAGTAGCCTTTGTTTTTGGTGTGTCAATATCTTGTATATAGCAGCTGCGTTCCTTTTGTCGATAGATGGAAGGAATGTCTTTTCCTTTATTTTTTCTTTACTTTTTATTGGTCCAGGTTGCATCGTGATGATAGGTATGACAGAAGAATTAGCAAAAGAAAAAAGTTTTTCACCAGTACGTTTGTTCATAAAGACGTTTCGCCAATTTTGGCTAAAGGGATTTTTTTATTGGCTATTTGCTTGGATAGTTAGTGTGATAATGATTTTTGATTGTTTCTTTTTTATACGTTTTTCTTATGGAAAATGGTTGATTCCGTTGTTTGTTTTACTTGCTTGTTTATCAGTTTCCTTTAGCATCAACTGCTGGTATTTTCAGGTGAGAAATCCAGCGTCGAAACCAAATCAAGTTCTACGGATAGCGTTCTACTATACGTTGAAAAAATGGTATGTGAGTTTACTAGATTTTTTACTATTGACAAGTTTGTTTCTCTTCTTTTTCGTAAAGCCCCAATGGTGTATTCTACTAGGTCCTTCTATCGTATTTGGTTTGATTTACTTCAACAATCGTAAATTGATGAGAACTATGGATCTGTAGACTTTATAAATTGAAACTGTCATTCTTTTTCATTTTTTGAAACATATGGCTAAACAAATGAAATAAAACATGCTATACTTTTGAATGAAACAGGTTTAGAAACTGTATCACTTATTTGTGATTATTTCTAACTAATAATTAAAAATAAAGCATAAAAAGGACGATGTTCAATGGATGAAAAAATGAAACAAGGTTCGAAATCTGTAGTAGAAAGTTTGATTAATCATCATGTTGATTATGTATTCGGTATACCAGGTGCAAAAATCGATGGTGTATTTAATGAATTAGAGGATCAAGGTCCTGAATTAATCGTGACTCGTCACGAACAAAATGCTGCATTTATGGCACAAGCAATCGGACGTATTACAGGAGAGCCAGGAGTAGTTATCGCAACAAGTGGTCCTGGTGCTAGTAACTTAGCTACAGGTTTGGTAACAGCGACAGCAGAAGGTGACCCAGTTTTAGCAATTGCCGGACAAGTAAAACGAAGCGATCTATTGAAGTTGACCCATCAAAGCATGGATAATGCAGCACTGTTCCAGCCAATCACAAAATACAGTGCAGAAATCCAAGATCCAGAAACAATTTCAGAAGTGATTGCCAATGCTTATCGTATGGCTAAGAGTTCAAAAAAAGGCGCGAGCTTTATCAGTATCCCGCAAGATGTAGTGGATGCACCTGTCCAAGGTAATGTCATCAAGCCATTGAGCGATCCTAAATTAGGTTCTGCTTCTGCAGATGATATCCGTTACCTAGCTGAACGCATTAGAGAAGCAAAACTACCGGTACTATTAGTAGGTATGCGAGGATCAAGTGAAAAAGAAACGTTAGCCATCAGGCAATTAGTTGAAAAGACAGCATTGCCTGTTGTAGAGACATTCCAAGCAGCTGGAGTGATCTCACGTGAATTAGAAGCGCATTTCTTTGGTCGTGTGGGTTTATTTAGAAACCAACCAGGAGATATGCTTTTGAAACGAAGTGATCTAGTTATTGCAATTGGCTATGATCCAATCGAATATGAAGCAAGAAACTGGAATGCGGAAAAAGATGCGCGGATCATTGTGATCGATGAAGCGCCAGCTGAAATCGATCCTTTTATGCAGCCTGAAAGAGAATTGATCGGTGATATCTCAGCCACTCTTGATTTATTGACAGGTTCATTAGAGCCTCAACAAGTGTCAGAAGATGCAAAAGAATATTTAGCATCTCTTCAAGCAAAATTAACGGAGCGGGACATTGTTCAATCAAAAGGAGAAGCAGGTATCTTGCATCCTTTAGAAGTTATTAACACGCTTCAGTCAAAAGTAACAGATGATATGACTGTTACCGTAGATGTAGGTAGTCATTATATTTGGATGGCACGCCACTTCAGAAGTTATGAACCTCGTCATTTGTTATTCAGTAATGGTATGCAAACGCTTGGTGTTGCATTGCCATGGGCGATTTCTGCTGCATTGGTGCGTCCAAATACACAAATCGTATCAGTTTCCGGCGATGGGGGATTTTTATTCTCTGCCCAGGATTTAGAAACGGCGGTACGTAAAAAATTGAATATCGTTCATTTGATTTGGAATGATGGACACTACAATATGGTAGAGTTCCAAGAAAAAATGAAATATCAGCGGGCGTCAGGTGTAGACTTTGGTCCAGTTGATTTTGTGAAATATGCAGAAGCTTTTGGCGCTAAAGGAATCCGAGCTACAAGTGTAGAGGAATTAGAAAAAGCTTTAGAAGAAGGATTTGCGACAGAAGGACCCGTAATTATTGATATTCCGATTGATTACCGTGATAATGAGAAATTGGGAGAAACAATCTTACCAGATCAATTCTATTAAGGAAGTGTCGACATGACTGAAAAAATCTTATACCAGCACGGGACATTAGGAGCTTTGATGGCCGGCTTGATGGATGGAACAGAAACGATTGCTCATATATTAGAAAAAGGAACTCTGGGATTGGGAACATTGCATGGGCTTGATGGTGAAGTCATCTTTTTAGATGGCGTAGCTTATCAAGGAAGATCAGATGGCTCAGTTGCCCAATTAGATGGAAGTGAACTTACCCCCTATGCAGCAATTACAGATTTTACGCCAGATACTAGTTTTTCTGTCTCAAAAACTGCAGATGGAGAACAATTGAAAAAAGACATATTAGTAAGAGAAGCCGGGGAAAACCTATTTTTGGCAGTGAAGATAACTGGATTATTCAAAAATATGCACATCCGTATCATGCCGAAGCAAGAAAAACCTTACAGAAGACTAGCAAAAATTTCAGAGTCTCAACCAGAATTCCAACAAAGCAATGTCCAAGGAACATTAGTCGGGTTCTTTACGCCTGAATTATTCCAAGGAGTTGCTGCAGCGGGATTTCACCTGCATTTTATCGATGATACACATACATTTGGCGGACATGTAATGGATTTTGAAGTGGCTGAAGGAAAAGTTGAGATTAGCCGCATCTCGTCCCTTGTACAGCATTTTCCAGTTGATGATCCGACTTTTGTTCACGAAACGATTGATTATGCTGATTTAGCAGCAGAAATCCAACAAGCAGAATAGAAAAAGACAGCGAGATGCGTTCAAGGTGATTAACCTGACGTATCTCGTTTTTTTGAGGAGAAAACCTAGCGTTTACAAAAAAACTGAGCTATAATCTTCTCCATAGATCAAAAAGGAGCGGTTTTTATCATGTGGACAGAAAAACAGAAAAAAGATGCATACGAAATTTTATTATTACAGCAACAAGGATTATTAGAAGCAGAAGATAACTGGTTAGCAAATTTAGCAAATTCATCTGCATTGTTGAATGAGACTTTGCCTGAGACTGTCTTTGCAGGATATTATTTATTCGATGGTAATGAATTGATTTTAGGACCGTTCCAAGGGCGAGTTTCTTGCACACGTATCAAGATGGGAAAAGGAGTTTGTGGAGAATCAGCTGAAAAACAAGAAACATTGATCGTTGATGATGTCAAAACCCATGCAAATTACATTTCCTGCGATTCAGCCGCACAATCAGAAATCGTAGTGCCAATGGTAAAAGAAGGTAATTTAATCGGTGTTTTAGATATCGATTGCGGAGTAACGAAAGGGTATGATGAAATCGATCAAGCATTTCTAGAAAAATATGTAGATCTTTTATTAGCAAATTTTAATATAAATGCTTTTTCATTTATTAATAACTAAAATCGTCTATTGAAACAAAAAAGAAGAGAAATCAAGAATAAAAAGAGCCGGAAAGACAGTGGGCATTTCTGTTTTTCGGTTTTTTTATTTTTTTATAAAATCACAAGTGTTATTGATTTTCATAATCATATTTTAATGTTATTATCATTTTAAATAATGAAAAAACATTAAGGATGGATGAAATATGAATAACGAAACTATCATTTTAGGAAAAAAATATATTTGCCAACCTATTGGCTTGAAACAAAAAGTGATTGGAGAAGTAATCAGTAAATTAGAAAATTGTGTTGTGATCTGCGTAGACGAATATCATGACGTCGATCGCAATGAAATATTAGAAAAATGCGGAAAAGTAGTGGCAAAATATACTCACGTTTATGAGTTGGAAACAACAGAATATCTATATAACTATAGCAACAAATATGAACATACTTTAGTTTCATAAAGATTTAAATAAAGTGCCTTCAAAAGCGAGAAGACCAAGCTTTTGAAGGCACTTTATTTAGTTGGCAGTGATTGTTCATGATTTTTGATTTATTCAAAAGGTTCGCCTAGAGAATCTGTCTCTGTAACGAGGCCTGGTGGAGAAACTCGATAAAAACCTATACTGCCAGAACTGTCCTATTTTCGGATAGACAAACTAGTAGTTTTAAAAAGATCATCCGATCCAATCATTTCAAAAAATGCAAAACTGATATCAGGATCATTTAGCTCAGGCTTGTTATCGTAAAGCATTTGTAAAGGTTGCATTTAGTTAGGAGTAAACGCGAAACTATCATCATTATTTGCTGAAGAAGATGAAGAAGCTAATTCAGAGTTTGTTTGAAATAAAGGAGACGTGCTGACAGTTTCTTTACCCTGTTTTTTGCAGAGGTAGAAACTTTTATATCGGAAGTTTCTACCGGAGAATTTTTCTCATTTGTAGAAATTGTTGAATCGATACTATTCGAAATTTGCGTATCTGAAGGTATGTTCTTTGATGCAGAAGTCCCACAAGCAGTAAGTAACAATAAATTTGATAAACTGATAAACAGAATTCTTTTCATTATGTACACACTCCTTATAGTATCGTTTAGCATACACCTATGCTCAGTATTAGGCAAAATCAATGCAAAACTATCAAGTCTTTTATAGTATCTATTAGTCTTAGTAATACATATATGGAGAGGGTGATATCCCAGTTCAAACCAGATACATTGGTTACCATCTGTATTAACGATTATGCCTCTAAACGCTTTTTTTATGAAAAAATTTATAAGTGAAAACGTAGGTATGATATTATCTAGAGGTAATTTTTTTGGGTATTTAAATAGTTGCTAGGAGGATAGCTTTTGGATTTTTACAGTAATTTTATCTTAATAATAGCAATATTATTACTTCTAAATATTTGGTTTTTTGATAAGAGTAGAAATGCAGGGATAGGTTTTAGAACCAAACGAAGTACGTCTTCTGAAAAAAAGTGGGTATATTCACAGACTATTTTTTACGGAGGGGTTATTTCAATCAGTTTACTTTCTTCAACACTTTATTCTTTTAATGTTATAGACGTTTCCATGTCAAATTTTATATCTATTATTGGAATCCTTATTTCTGCAATTATTACACAACTACTTCTTGTGTTTGAAGAGAAGTCAAAAAATAATTAAAGCAATTATGCCTTTTAGTACAGGAATTATTACTTCTTACAAATGTATAGCGAATGTGAAGCCTGCTGTTTTAATTGTTCTAGAAAAACTTTTGAGTGAACAATTATTTTATGTTAGGATGAATTAATTTCTCTAGAGTTTATAATTCGCCGTTTGTATAATTAAGCGAGACAAATAAAAAAGCCATTTATGTTACACTCAAATTGTAATACCCGCTAAAGCATACAAGGAGAGTGAACAT
>NZ_BEHC01000066.1:0-3174 GCF_003112495.1 Enterococcus sp. H57 | reverse complement strand
GGCGAGCTCGAACAAATGCTAAGCCAACTGATTGAGAATTAGAAACAATCTGCAGTAGGGAAGAATCATTTACACAAAATTATTGACGCTCCCTTATAATGAGAACTTTTACTAACATAATTTATGATAAACTTACTATATAATCATATTAATTAAATAGTTAGGAGATCTGCTTATGTTTATATCTACTCTTCAAATTCGAAATTTTAGAAATTATGAATCCGAAATCTTTCGATTCGATAATGAGACAAATACTATTATAGGTGAGAATGATTCAGGGAAAACCAATGCTCTTACTGCATTGAGAATCTTATTAGATGATAGTTATTACTATAGTAGTAAAACACTAAAAGAATCAGATTTTTTTCATGGAATTCAAAATGGGTGGCAAGGGCATTGGATTATTATCTCTGCGACATTTGAAGGAATCAGCGAAGAAGAATTTGACAATGAGATTTGTGCTTCCATTTCTTTAAATTCTGAAAGTCAAACAATCTTAGAAGAATTGATTTCAAATGCAGATAAAGGTGTAGGTAGTATTTCTCTATTTATTAGACCTAACAAAGCTATTAGAAAGCAATTATTTGATATTTCCACTGAATTAGACTCTCATCAATTTAACGAATTTAGAAATTCTATTCGTCTATCCGACTATGAATTTTACTACACATCTAAATCAAATCTAAATTTCTGTATCAATGAAAATTATGATAAATTGGTAGGAAGACTCAATGACAATATAGCTAGTAATCCTGAAGAAGACGATGAAGCTCTGTTGGGCTCAAGAATTGACATGTCAGATATTTTCAAGCATATTTCGGTTGTTTATGTTGACGCTCTTCGAGATGTTCTTAGAGAAATGAAAAACAATCGAAACCCAGTCAAAAGAATCATGGAAACAATTGAATCAAAAATATCATCAGATAATGTTGAGTCATTAAAAACAATTATACAGCAATTAAATGAGACTATTACCAGTGTTCCTGAAATTAGGAAAATTGGCGAAAATATTAATCGGCAACTAAATAGCATAATTGGTTCAGTGTATTCTCCTAATCTTCTTCTTTCCTCAACTATGTCAGATGATATGGGTTCTTTAGCAAAATTTCTTTCAATGAAGCCAGAACAAAATATCGACTTAGACTTACTAGGGTTAGGACATCTAAATATGATTTATTTAGCTTTGAAAATAGTCGAATTTGAAGCGTGTCGTTCAAGAGAACTACTTAATATTATGTTGATTGAAGAACCAGAAGCTCATATTCATCATCATATTCAAAAAACTCTGTTCGAAGGATTAAATCTTCAAAAAAACTATACTCAGATTCTCATGACCACACATTCTGTACATTTAGCTGAAGTGTCTGAAATATCTCGGATGAATGTATTAAAATCGTTTAATGGCAAATCTATCGTTATGAATCCAGCAAATAATCTGAACTCATTTGCTAAAGAAAAGTTAAAAAAGAACAATCTAAATTTAATAAACGCAGTAGAGAGATATTTAGATGTTAAAAGAAATGGATTGCTTTTTTCTAAAGGTGTTATCTTAGTTGAAGGAGATGCTGAAGAAATACTTATTCCTCAAATAGTAAAAAAATTATTTGGTATAAACTTAGACGAACTTGGAATAGGTTTGATTAATGTTGGTAGTACTTCGTTTGAATATATCGCTAGCTTGTTTGACGATGATAGAATACAGAGAAAGTGTGCTATTGTAACTGATTTAGATGAACAGGCAATCCCATCAGAACATCGATTGTATAAAAGCACTGCACAAGAGAAAGGTCAAGCAAGAAAAGAAAAATTATCCTCCCTTTTTAATGAAAACAATTGGGTTAATTGTTTTTATGCTAATACAACATTTGAAATTGAGTTTTTAGATGTGAATAAAGAAAATATTCTAACTTATGTCAGTCCAATTATAGATGACGCATTCAAAGATAAAAAAACAATAACTGCTTATAAAGAAGAAATACAAAGTGAACAATATTTAGAAAGAAATTTAGCGATGTTAAAACTAGCCAATCATGTTGGTAAGGGGTGGTTTGCAATTGAGTTAGGTGAAAAAATTGACTTTTTAATCAAAATTCCTAAGTATATTCTTAATGCTATTGCTTTTGCATGTCAGGAAATAGTAGATCTCTCAATTTATAAAAAAATTCTACTCCATACAATCGACTTGTACGAGGAAACTACAGAATTGTCAGCTTTATCAGCTAGTTTAAAAACAAGTGATACAGCTGATTTGAATATAGCAATAATTTCTTTATTAGAGTACTTTGGTAAAGATGAGGATGTTGTGTATCTAATCAATCAGATAGAAAATTACACAAAAATACTTTATGCTGAGGTTTCAAAATGACAAATATCTTCGAAAAAATCGTAAATGATTTAAATTTAGAACAAAAAGATGTTGTGGAAAGTGAAGATAACCTTTATGTAAATGCATGTCCTGGGAGTGGGAAAACAAGGGTACTTACAAGGAAAATTGCTTACCAAGCAATTAAACACGATGGATCACTAAAAAGAATAATTGCTATCACATACACTAATAGAGCTGCTGAAGAAATTAAGGAACGCCTAAGTTTACTTAGTATAGATGATGATATTAATATTTGGGTGGGGACAATACATCAGTTTTGTCTTGAATTTATTATTTATCCTTTTAAAATGAATCTCTCAAGAGTATCAAAAGGATTTACAATTATTGATGATTATACTCAAAGAGCTTACGTCAGCCAAATTAATAATATGCTGAATTTAAATCTCAAAACGTATGAACTGAACAAAATTGATTTGTCACTTTCTCATGATTTTAAAATTAATGAAGTTCAGTATACTCAAGTTTCTGAAATGTATCACACTATGTTGGAAAAAAATAAAGAAATTGATTTTGATATGATTTTACTAGTAGCGTATAAAATTTTAACTGTAAACAGTAACGTTGCACGTAATATTGCTAGTAATATAAGGGCGATTTATGTGGATGAATTTCAAGATACTAGAGAATTACAATACAATGTAATAGCTAAATTACTTCAAAACAACCCTCAAATTCAGTCAATGTTTGTTGGAGATTGGAATGGCAACAGTTTTTTTGACAAATTTTATAAGGTGCAGAACTTCTTTCCGTATGCTATTCCGATTGTCCTTGACAATGAGCCTCCTCGG
>NZ_BEHC01000065.1:0-5928 GCF_003112495.1 Enterococcus sp. H57 | reverse complement strand
TTTTCATCACTTAACGGGTGAAGATGAAAAAGTAATTGTAAGCTGCCGTGAGGCAGTTTCACATGGTTTTAATTAAAAGTATGAATTATTCAGGCTGAATAATTCATAGCTTTAATTCTTTGACAAATCATATTCTTATAAATTAGACAAGAGAAAATAAATATTCCATATCTACTTTATTGGATCCATAACATGACTAAATTCTGAATACTTTTTAAAGCTTATCATTTGGTAAAACTGAATATAAGTTAATTATATAGACTGAAAATTTTGAATTTTCAGAATAGAATAACTTAAAAGTACTGACAAAATTTTTTAAAGGGGCAATATTAATGTTCTGAGATAATCAAATCTTACCGAAAATATCAAAAGCCTAATGTGACACAATCGGATTCTGTCACATTCATCAAAATCGCTCCATCCTTAGAGGCTCTAAGAGGAAATCACTTTTCTTTTAGGGCCTTTTTTCTATAGCTTGTTTAAATGTGACTTATTATCTGTTATAATCATATTAAGTAACATTTGAGAGGGGACTAAAAATGAAGAGCGTGGAACCGATTCGCGATAAAAAAAAGATCGACGCCATGAAGGCAATTTTGGCTTCCGGAAAATATGGGCAACGAAATTTGGTGCTTTTTTCGATCGGGATCAATACGGCGTATCGAATCTCCGATTTAAGACAGTTGAAATTAAGTGACGTGTTAGAAATTTCCCGTGGCCGGGTGATCGTCAAAGAACGTCTGGCCATGAAGGAACAAAAAACAGCTAAACACAATTCGGTTTTCATTTCGAACAAATTACGAAAAGTGATTCTTGATTATGTTCAATCAGAATTTCTTGAGCAGCTGCAAGTACAAGACTTCAGCAAGTATTTGTTTCCAAGTCGAAAAGGAGCAGATACGCCTTTGACCCGACAAAGCCTTTGGCGGATCATTCATGAAGCAGGAACGGTGGTTGGGTTGAAAGAAATTGGTCCCCATTCGATGCGTAAGACCTTTGGCTATTTTTTGTACAAGCAAGGAACCAAAACAGAGATCATTCAGTCACTACTAAACCATTCTTCACAACGGGAAACCTTACGCTATATTGGGATCACCCAGGAAGACAAAGATACCGCAGTAAAGAGTTTGGATCTATGACAGAATAACGCCCTATATACCTATATAATAGAAGGAAAAATTCAAGAGGTGGGAAAATGAACGTAGAAAACCGTCCTAAATCTCCTGATAAATACCAATTATCTCGCAAAGAATCGGTGTATCTATTGAAAAAGAACAGTGTGGAACTGGTGTTTAATGCTGGAATATTTTAAGCGTTGAATACAACGTTATTACAAGTAGAAGAAATTATTGAATAGAATTGACTCAATAACGGGGCTGTCGATGATGTTATGACTGTCATTAGACTAAAATGAAGTACAAGACTTCTTTCTATATAGGTTGAATTAAATACTTTACATCCGCACGCACAGTCGGTCAATCACCTCAAGGGGACGCTCGTTTACATCGGCTAAGAAACCGCGGACCGACTGTTTGATTTTCTGGACGTGGTCAAAAAAAAACATTGTTGATGACCGATTCCTTGAGCCACTTCCAAACGCCTTCCATTAGGTTCAACTGAGGTCTGTAGGGAGGGAGGAAGATGAGTGCCAGGCGCCTAGCGTTTTCTTCAAGAAAAGACTGGATCAGCTTGGCGTGGTGGATAAGGGCATTATCCAATACCATCACGATTTTTCCGGTGGGGTATTCCCGCAACGTCCGCTCCAGAAAACGGAGGAAGGCCGCTGCGTCGTATGCCCCTTCTTCTGTACAAATGATCCGACCGGTTTCATAATCCAAGGTGCCTATCAATTTTACCCCTTTGTGTTGTCCATAAGTGGGGATTTTTCGCTGGTGGCCGCGGAGAAACCAGGTGCAGCCAATGGCTTGGTAATCCCGGATCATGGTTTCGTCCTCGAATAGGAGGTGGTCAATATCGCTATTCAGCAATTTTTTTTTTTAGGCTCGGGAAGGTTTCTTCCAAAAATACCTGTTGTTTCTTGGAATCCGCTTTTTTGAGGGTATACGTCGGACGGGTCCAGCTTAGTCCTAGCCGGTGAAGGAGGTCCGCCACGCCTTTTTGCGTATATCCATAACTCCATTCCCGGAGAATCAGGTCACACACAATCGCCAATGTCCAATTGGCACGGGATTTGAAACCTACTTCCTCCGGAGTGTGGTAGGCGACGATTTGGACCAGTTCCGCTTCCTGTTCATCTGTCAGCCGTGAAGGTCGTCCGCTTTGTTTTTTGGAGACTAAACCTTGGATTCCATTATGGCAGTAGTTTTTCACATAGTGGCTGACAGTATGCTCGTCGCGGCCGATGGTGTGCCCGGTTTCTTTCCGGGTGTGGCCTTCAAGAACCAACTTGACTGCCAGGAAACGCTCGTACAACCGGCGGTTGTCTGTCGTATTCATCGCTTTTTCCAATTCACGGATTTGGCGTTCTGTTTCCATGTTCCCCACTCCTCAAGTGTTTTCTTTAGTATACGCCTATAGGAGGAAAAACGAATACAATTTAACTCAATTTATATAAGATGGTGAATTGAGCAAAAAGATAAAAAGAAGTGCAAAACTTAATATGTGTCAATTTTCGTTTGCTAAAAGTGAGCTATACTACAGTTGTAAAAAGGAAAAGGCAGTGTTCATTAATCTGCTGCCGATAAAATAAAAACACATAAAGGAGATAGGAATTATGGAAAAAGCTATATTGCAATTAGAAACGTTGTCTTGTCCAAGTTGTATGCAAAAAATTGAAGGTGCCGTAAAATCAGTTAACGGTGTTGATAAAGACAGCATTAAAGTATTATTCAACTCCAGCAAAGTCAAAGCCAATTTTGATTCAGCTGTCACTTCGATTGAAGAGATTCAAAAAGCTATCGAAAACGTAGGCTATCCGGTCCTTAAAGCAAAAGTCAAGGCCGCTTAACAGATTAAATGAACTAGGCAATTCTGGAAGAAAAGCTATTTTTCCAGGATTGCTTTTTTTGTTGCAATCCGATTCGAGGTGCTTAGAAACGATAAAAGAGAACTTTCTAAACTTGATGTCAGTCAATTAATTACTTAGGCAATTATCTTATACTGTGTTTATCAATAAAAGAGAAATTAAATTTGGAGGGAAAAAGCATGCAACAATATATATTAAGCAAGAAAAATGTTATCACCGTCATCAGTGGATTGTTAATCGTACTCGGTTTCTTCAGTCACTTTGTTTTAGAAAACGTAGGACTTTCAGAGTGGTCTTTGATCATCGCCTCTGTCTTTGGGATTACGCCAATTGCCATTCAAGCGTTTCAAGCAATGAAAGTCAAAGTCATCAGTATTGATGTCTTAGTCAGTATTGCAGCGATTGGTGCGCTTTTTATTCAAAATTATGAAGAATCGGCTATCGTTACGTTCTTGTTCTTGTTCGGACATTATTTGGAACAGCGTACATTGAACCAGACACGTTCAGCAATCAAAGAATTAACCGACATGGCACCAGAAAGTGCCTTGGTCCAAACAGAAGACGGAGAATTTGAAGAAGTGGATGTAGATGATGTAGATGAAGGAGATGTTCTGCTTGTCAAAACTGGTGCGAAAGTTCCAGTAGATGGTACAGTCCTTACGGGTGAAGGGCATATCAACGAAGCCAGTATCACAGGAGAATCCGTTCCTGTCACAAAAACAGAAGGCAGTGAAGTCTTTGCCGGTACGATATTGGAAAATGGCACCATTCAGATTTGGGCAGACAAAGTCGGAGAAGACACCACATTCGGTAAAATCATTGAACTTGTGGAAGAAGCGCAAGATTCTAAATCAGAAGCAGAGCGCTTTATTGACCGCTTTTCTAAATGGTATACCCCAACTGTTTTGGTTCTGGCATTCATTGTCTGGGCAATGACCCAAAACGTTGAATTGGCGATTACGATCTTAGTCCTAGGCTGTCCAGGTGCATTGGTCATTGGGGTTCCGGTCTCCAACGTAGCCGGAATCGGAAACGGTGCACGCAATGGAGTTCTTTTGAAAGGAAGCGAAGTCATCAATGACTTCAGCAAAGTTGATACGATTGTGTTCGACAAAACAGGAACGCTGACTGTCGGGAATCCTGAAGTCGCGGAAACAGAAGTGTACGGAGACAATGTAGAAAAAGCCTACAGTTATTTAGCCAGCGTGGAGACTGAATCAGACCATCCACTAGCCAAGGCCGTCCTCCAGCATACCGGCACGGTAGAACTGTTCCCGGTAGAAGACACAGACGTCGTCAAAGGCGGCGGCATTGTCGCTCAAGTGGACGGACACCGCATCGCGGTTGGAAATGTGGCGTTGATGGAAAAAGAAAATGTGCAGTTGAGTAAAAAAGCGCAGAAAGACGTCAAACAATTCGAGAAAAATGGGAACTCCTTAGTATTGACAGCAGTCGACGGGGAATTGAAGATTCTGATGGGAATCCGCGACCAAATCCGTCCAGGAGTGAAACAAGACTTGCAGGAATTGAAGAATTTAGGCGTGAAAGATTTAGTGGTTCTTTCCGGCGACAACCAAGGCACAGTGGACCGGGTTGCGCGTGAACTGAACCTCACCGAGGCGCACGGGCATATGCTGCCGGAAGACAAAGCGGCTTATATTGAAAAACTCCAGCAAAAAGGGCACACGGTCGCCTTTGTCGGGGACGGTGTCAATGACAGCCCGTCCTTGGCGCTAGCAGATATCGGGATTGCAATGGGAAGCGGAACGGACGTAGCGATTGAAACATCCGATGTCGTTTTAATGAACTCGAACTTCAGCAACTTGCCCCACGCATTAGGATTAGTAAAAGCCACCGCAAATAATATGAAACAAAATATCGTGATTTCAGTTGGAGTAGTGTTGGTCTTGTTGACCAGCGTCTTCTTCAGCGAATGGATGAATATGTCTATCGGAATGTTGGTTCATGAAGGTAGTATCTTGGTGGTAATTTTCAATGGCATGAGATTAATGAAGTATAAGTTGAAAGGTCGGAAAGAACAAAAAGAAGTATCAGCACCTGCAGAGAAAGTAAAAATATATTAAGAATAAATTAGAAGAGGCTGAGACAATAGTCCATCCTTGAAATGACAAAAGCGGAAACTCAGATTTTTAAATCTGGGATTTTCCGCTTTTTTGAGTTCTTGAAAAAAAATAAGAGTATAGAGTATGTTCTTTATAAAATTAATTTTCGTGTAAATGATTAAAAAATTTAATAATAAAATTTAAATTCCTATTAAGTTGTAACACATGAAATTGCTTAAAATAATGTATTTAAAATCTTGATTTAACTAGTTTTTTTCTCTCGTCTTTTTTATAGATATGTATACCTTCGAAAAGACAAGAAATAAAATAGAAATACCTGTTTAGTGCAAAATGAGAAGAATCTTTTTTAATTCATAGTTTATAATTTATGGATTTCTGATTTAGTCGTAGGTGCATTTTTAATGGTATCAGCTACCGGACAAGTACGATCAATAAATGCGATAAAATCTGAAATCTCTTCATCAGTATTATCAGCTTCAATATAAAATTTAGATACGATTGCAGAATAGCCTATTTTAGCTGCTTTATTTTTTCCTATAAAACCATCAGGATCTAATACTCCATCTATCTCTACACGGATATCGTTTAAATTTATGCCCTGCACTTTAGCGAAAGACCGAGCTACAATAACTTTACATGCTCCAAGAGAGGCTAATAATAAGTATTGGAGATGGTGCAAAGTAAGATTGATAAAAAATGGATAAAGGATTAGATTTAATACAATGTCTTATCACGATTCTAATGATTTGATGAGAGTGTAAAATATTTTGTGTAAATAAATTGTCCTCCTGCAAAATAATTAGTTACTCAGTAAACATTGAAACTAATGTATCGGTTACCTGTTGAAAACCTTTATGG
>NZ_BEHC01000064.1:0-7648 GCF_003112495.1 Enterococcus sp. H57 | reverse complement strand
TTTCCTTTAAAATGACTCATCGTCATTCCTCCTGCTATCTTTTTCTATTATTCTACCTTATCTGATAGTAGATTTAAAACTTTGCAACAGAACCACCTAAATTAAATAGTAAAATAGTAAAAAATATTGAACTTAAAATTCCGCATATTGAAGAACAACAACAAATTGGTAACTTCTTCAAGCAACTCGACGACATCATCGCTCTTCATCAGCGCAAATTAGATTTGCTGAAGGAAACGAAAAAAGGATTCTTACAAAAAATGTTCCCTAAAAACGGAGCAAAAGTGCCAGAAATCCGGTTTCCTGGATTTACGGGAGATTGGGAACAGTGTAAGTTGGGGGATATTGCCAAAATGTATCAACCACCAACTATTTCAGGATCTGAGCTATTAGATACTGGATATCCTGTTTTTGGAGCAAATGGTTACATTGGGTTCTATTCAAAATCAAATCACCTAGAAGACCAAGTAACAATTTCTGCACGTGGAGAAGGAACAGGAACTCCCAGTTATGTTAAAGCGCCTGTTTGGATTACTGGAAATTCAATGGTGATTAATGTTGAAGATTTTGATATTAATAAAAAATTTCTCTATGCAATGTTGTTGTCTTATTCACTAAAAAAATATATTACAGGTGGCGCACAGCCGCAATTAACTCGAGATGTTTTGCTTAAAGTACCAATAATTATTCCAAGCTATAATGAACAATTTAAAATCGGCACTTTCTTCAAACAACTCGACGACACGATCGCTCTTCAACAACGCAAGTTAGATTTACTAAAAGAAACGAAAAAAGGCTTCTTGCAAAAGATGTTTGTCTAGGAGGGAAGAAGAATGAAAATTAGTCACCGTGAGGAAGCGGAAGTCGAAGAACAGTTGATTCGTGTACTTGGGGAAGGACATAATCAGTGGACGTATCGTCCCGATCTAAAATCAGAAGAAGATCTTTGGGTCAATTTACGCCAAAAAATTATCTCAAATAATCAAGCAGAACTGAATGATTCTCCTTTGACCGATAAAGAATTTGAAACGATCAAAACGGAATTATTGCTACGGACGAAAACCCCCTTTGATGCTGCGAAATGGTTAAAAGGTGAAAATGGGATGGCTCGGATCACGATTGAACGGGAAGATTCGCAATTGGGTTCTGTCTCACTTATCCTTTATTCCAATCAAGACATTGGTGGAGGAATCTCTACGTATGAAGTGGTTCATCAAATTGCAAAACGTGGAAGTAACATAGAAGCACGGGATCGACGTTTTGATGTTACCTTATTAATCAATGGATTACCGATTGTCCAAATCGAGTTGAAACAAGTAACCGCAAAAGATGGCGTCTATCAGGCGTTTAACCAAATCAAAAAGTATGCAGAAGAAGGCATGTTTCGGAACAATATCTTTTCGACCTTGCAGTTGTTTGTAGTTTCCAATGAACAAACGACCCGGTATTTTGCAAATGCCTTACCGAAAGACTTGCACCCTAAGTTTTTATTTAGTTGGCGAACGAAAGACAATGAAAAAGTAGAAAACTTATATGAGTTTTGTAAACAAGTGCTAAATATCCCGGATGCCCATCGCTTGATTGCGGATTATACGATTGTCAGTGAAGATCAAGACAACAAAACCCTCATGGTGTTACATCCTTATCAAGTTCATGCGATTCAAGCCTTGTTTATTGCCGCAAATAAACATCAATCAGGGTATGTGTGGCATGCGACTGGTTCAGGAAAGACGTTGACTAGTTTTGTATCTACTAAGCTTTTAGCACGAAAATCGGGGATCGATCGAACGATCATGTTAGTGGACCGCAAAGATTTAGATAATCAGACCACCACAGAGTTTACGAAATTTGCTTCGGAGTTTAATACTGGGATTTCTTCTGGTAATGCCAAAGCGAATAGCTTGATCGTGGGAACAGGAAGTGCCAAAGAGTTAAGTGAAACTCTGTTGGCAGATGCCAATGCAAATGTTGTGATTATTACAACCCGTCAAAAACTAGATGCGGCGTTGAAATATGCAAAGAAACAAGAAGAGAAAAAAGGAACCAATCGCTTCCAAAAATTAATGGGACAACATATCGTGTTTGTAGTAGATGAGTGTCATCGAGCGTTAAGTGCTGAAAATATGGAAGAAATCAAAAAAATGTTTCCGAAGTCCACTTGGTTTGGCTTTACAGGTACGCTGATTTTCCCTGAGAATCGGAAACAAGCCAAAGGGCAATTGGCACGTACGACCCATGATCAGTATGGAGAGGTCTTGCACACCTACACCATCAAGAATGCATTAGAAGATGGCTCGGTTTTAGGATTTCAAGTAGAGCATGAAAATACCGTTGAGCCGACTTCATTAGAGAATAAAATCTATCGGAAATTAAAAGAAGTAGAAACATATGCAGAGTATTCATCAGAACAGATCAATCGTATGATCGATCAAATGGAGTCAATCAAAAAAGAAAGTTATTTGGACCCTGCTGTTTTTGAAGTAGATGAGCATATCCAAAAAGTCATCCATAAAATGTTCCGTCCAGATAATGCCTATACAAAATTTGATTTTCGAAATGGCCGTCCAACGAAATCTGCAATCTTAACCACGAGTTCCATTGACATGGCCAAAAAGTATTATCGGGCCATCAAAGAAATGACAAAAGAACCTGAATGGTTAACAAAAGAGTTTCCCAATCAGCCCATTCGTGAAGGGCGAACGATGGAGGATCCTGATTTCCCAAGGATCGCTATTACCTATTCATTAGAAGAAAACAGCCGAGATTCAAGTGTCCAACAAGAAGAAATGCAAAAAATTATTGAGGAATATAATCAGTATTATGATACTTCCTGGTCATTAGCAGACATTGAGCGTTATAACGGAGATATCAATAATCGTTTGGCACGAAAAAGAGCGGAATTCAAACAATTTGGGAAACAAATCGATTTAGCGATTGTAGTGGATCGTCTATTAACAGGTTTTGACGCCCCTACGATTCAAACCCTATTTGTGGATCGTAATCTAGAGTATGCAGGATTGATCCAAGCTTTTTCACGTACGAATCGTACGTATCCTGATAAGACAAAAGGATTGATTGTGACGTTTCGTAAGCCAGCGACAATGGAGAAGAATGTCGAGGATGCGACAAAACTGTATTCAGAAGCTAAAGAGGAATCGGGCTTGATTTGTCCAAGTTATCAAGAATCCAAAAAAAGATTCAAGCAAGCATATGGTAAGTTAAAGGAGGTTTCATCCATGGAATCCATTGATGAACATACGCCACTTGAAATCCGTATCGAGTACGTCAAAGCATTTCAAGAATTGAATCGTGCGTATGAATCGTTAGTGACTTATGACGATTACAATGATGACATTGTGCAATCTTCAACTTTGAACAATCAAATTCAACTTTTGGAAGAACAAATTGGCGTGTACGAGACCGTGAAAGGTTCATTGATAGAGGAAGAACCAGAAAAAGAGGGAGAAGATTTTTCAACGATCGAATTTTATAGTGAAAATACCACTAAGTTGTATGATATTGATTCTACTTATATTGATCAATTACTAGGAACTTATGCTGCGAACAGTTCAGATGCACGAGATGAAATTGAAAAAGCTTTGGCTAAATTGAATAAAACAGAAGGAGTCAAAGAAGTTTACCGACAAATTTTAAATGCATTTGATGTGGGGACTTTAGATAGTAATGAAGATATCTTTGTCATTAAACGTCGCTATTTTACACAAGCGAGTGATGATTTGATTCATGTCTTTTCCAACGAGTGGTTTGTTTCTGAGAAAGAATTACATGCTTCTAATCTGCAATATATGCCAGGTGAAGATCCAATTCCTAATATGAAAGCAATTATCAACAGTAAGGATTACGAAGGATATAAAGCCAACCATCCAGAAGCGAAACCATTTAAATACCCACAAGAAATGAAGCGAGCATGGCGTAAAATGTTAGATGATGAGCTGATTCCACTTGAAAATGAATTGAGGTAAACGAGAAGAGTTAAGAAAATTGTACGATTCAAAGATGGTAGTAAAGTGGAAGTGTAGAAAATAGGGATAGATGTCTTTTATTTGTTCACATTTTATAACGAAGTATTTAAGACAGCTATTGAATAATGTTTCCTCCACCTTTTTCATTCATTTACCCCACCCCGTTGTTATATGACCGTGTTTTGAGAGGAACCAATAAAAAGCATAGGCTAACTAGGGGTTCCTTTTTCTTTTGTTTTTTTGGAATCCGCTTAAGTGAAATGTATCTGAAATGAAACGGAGATAAAGTGATTTTTTGCTGTAATGACAAGGTTTTAGCTGTTTCAGATACCATGTAACCCAAAATAGTTTATTGAGAAAATAGGAGAGTATTTGATACTAACTAGTAGGAAAAAATGAGATAAAAAGTAAATGGAATCATTTCAGGTAATCTCAAATAAAAAAATATACAGTCCTGTGGCACTTTACCTATGGGACTGTATATATTTTTTACTCTCAGCGGGCTTGTTTTGACTCCGTGTCTGACTCCGTCGTATTGATTTTAAATGATATTCGATGACCATTTAACAGGTCATTTTTGAAATTTTTGTCTCTATATGACTCAGTTTGATAATTATTGATAGATCAATTTGGGTCTATATCGAACAAGGGAATAATCCAATAAAAAATGATTTAGAATATCAAAATAACAAAAAAGAGGACTACCTGTATTAGTCCTCTTTTTTGACCAGATTTTGACCAGTCTATTTTACATTCTAATATATTCATATGAGCTAATTTTATGATTAAATGGTAAGTGTTTCCTTGTTTGTTTTAGTTTAAACTAGTGTGTAATTTAAAAATCTATATGGAAGGGTCTGTGGGGTAATATCTATTTCATTGCTCGAAACGTTGATATTAAAGCGTTTCGAGCATTTTTTTATTTGGATTTTAATGATTGGCTACGTTTAGAATTATTCGCTCATAAATTTTGCGAATCGGTCACCAGTTTTCTTAACAGATTGTGGTGTGACATGAGCATAGATATTCATGGTAGTTTTAATATCTTTGTGACTTAATCGTTCTTGTACTTCTTTTATCGAAGCACCACTTTCAAACAATAAGCTACAGTGGGTATGCCTAAATCCATATGGAGTAATTTGAGGCTCCATCGGTGTCTTTTTGTAAATCCAATTTAACCAATCGGTTACTACTTGAGTATAGTGGATCTTGTCTTAGTTTGCAGTGAATAAAAACTATTTTTGTTAATATATATTATATCAATGTCGAATCGTTATGCTCATTCTATTATCCGCCACAAGGAGTTTTACAACTGCTTAGAAATCAGATTACTCGTTCAAATAATAATGCAAATTGAATCAATAAAAGAAGCGTTGAATAAGAGCTCATTCTTTCAACGCTTCTTTTATTAGGAGATTTTAATGACCATATCAACTTCTCTTTCAGGATTAGGTAATTCATGAAAGCTAGTGTTTATAGTGCTTAATTGATCAACTAACCATGTTTTATTTTTTGACTCTTAGACGAATTTAAAATTAATATCATTGTTCTCGTGTTGAAGAGGTGTCTCCAAATAATCTGGTGAATATTCATAATCAACTTAACCTGCTAATACAAAAGAGGGTAATCCATAATTTAGTATCAGATTTAATGGATGGTCGTAAGCTTTTATTTTTTTTAACGTCATATTGTACATATCTTCAGCCATAAAAGTTGAGTTTGTGATTTCATATTGTGTTTCATTAAAAAAAGTTATCCGAATAATCGCTTATTTTTGAAAAGTCTTTATTGGCACCAGCCTCAAAAAATTGTTCAACTTTTTTAGTATAAAGTTGTGCTAACGCTCCTTTTTCAATATTAACTTTGATATTTTCATGTCTATCAATTTGTGTGCTGTTCAGTAAGGGAAGATCAGCTTTTAATTTTATATCGTCTTGATTTCTTTCAATTTCAATTGGCAAAATCTTTTCAGTAGATTCAGTTTCTGATAAAGGGACATCTAGTTTTTTATCATGATAATAAGCTTCAAATCCATTTGGAACCGGAAAAAAATGTATTGGGTAATTCTTTTCTGAGGTTGTTGTACTAGTTTCCGTACTTGTAGAACTTGTGTCAGAAGTGGTACACCCGCTTATAGTTCCGATGAGTAAAACGCAGGTTAAAATGATTGCAAATTTCTTCAGAAAAATTCCTCCTTAAAATTGAATATGGACTAATACTAGTCCCATTGTAGCATACCAAATCTTTAACATTAATAAGAAAAAGGACTAATTTTAGTCCAAAAGGTGTGCTATTCTTGAAAGAGGAAAAAATTATTGATAGAGAAAATGTAATCGGTAGCAATATTAGACGATTCCGAGTAGAAAAAGGAATCGGTCAAACCGAGCTAGTTAGAGACCTACAGCTTAGAAAAATCGCTATAACTAGGGAAACATTGGTTAAGATTGAAAGCGGCCGCCAACACATTAAGTTGGATCAATTGAGAGCTATTAGGGATGTTCTACAGGTGTCTTATGAAGACTTGCTTCAATAACTACTTGTAGTCTTTAGTATAAGAAGCTATTTTTACACCCTTATGTATCACAAAGAAATACTGGTATAATAATGAATGGGATATGTAACGATAGGGTATACTATATTCTCAACAGGTTATACTGAGAATCCAATTAAACGAAATCATTTGAAAGTATACAAAACGTTGTTGGATAAAGCATATGAATTTGTATTTTCAGAACACTTTAGATTCTTAGAAAACTATGATTTACCTAGTTCACTGGATGTTGGTATTGAACTATATGATGGAGTAGAAAAGAAAAATCTAAAGTTAAATTTATCAAAAGATTATAGCAAAAATAGTCCAGTGTTAAGAGAGCTAGAAATGCAATGAATCCAATGATAATTTATCTTAATGTAAATTGCTTAACTCTAATTGTTTCTCGTGATTATGATTTTGCTACTGATGTATATGTTGAAGAAAATAAAGGCTTGAAGTTAGAGCTTACTGGATATAATTTGTCGCAGCAATTGATACTATTAGTGGGGCGGTAAACTCTTTAGCAACCACATACTTCTGAATATAACTTTCAATCAATATCTGTAGGTGAAGATAATGTTGGACAATTGTAAGAGTCTTGTTATCGTTTAAGAAATTGAAGGAGGAATCTTGCTAATTGATGAAGTAGACGCAGGTCTTTTTCCAGCTGCACAAATTGAATTTTTTTATGTCTTAACCCAGTTTTTTTAAGACTAGGGTATTCAGGTGATAATGACCCAATACTCTCCAACGATGATTAAAAAAGTTTTTATCCAAAGAGATATTAAAAACTATAAATAAACTATTTAACGAATACTTTTGATAAAATTCAAGTGATGACAGATTAAAGCTGGATATATATGCAGATATGTATGTAAGGACAAAAAGTTGATGAAGATTTAATACTGCAAAAAATAAATATTTCAGGAGGTGTATTTTTTGCCAACAACCAACTCCCTTTTGAGGTATCTGGCAGGAAAAAGTCAATTGTATAAATTTGAAAAAAACAATAGACAAGAGTATTGGAGAATATGAAATTTACCCGTGGTGCTAGTTAATTTTAATATCCTAAAGAATATCTCAAAGTTCCTTCAAAACGTCGTTGTGCTCGACTTAATAGAACACTGTAAGC
>NZ_BEHC01000063.1:0-462 GCF_003112495.1 Enterococcus sp. H57 | reverse complement strand
CGAGGAGGCTCATTGTCAAGGACAATCGGAATAGCATACGGAAAGAAGTTCTGCACCTTATAAAATTTGTCAAAAAAACTGTTGCCATTCCACTGACTTCTGTCTTGACTTCCTGCTCCTCTTTTTTCGCTTTATGAGAAAAAGCATGGAATGCGCTGCATCAGGTATCGAGGCTTAGAAAAAAATCAGGTGCATACGATGCTTGTTTTTGCCGAAATGAGTCTGAAAAAATTGGTCACTTAGCAGTGGGAGCATATGTCTTCATATTTTTTATTATACAAAAATAGACAAAAGTATCAGTCTACACTCTTAGTAAAGAGGAAACTGATACTTTTATCTACAGTATGATATTTCTTACATCTACTTTTACTCCGGCAGTAGGACTCGAACCTACGACATCATGATTAACAGTCATGCGCTACTACCAACTGAGCTATGCCGGAATAACATCAGCGTGGCGAC
>NZ_BEHC01000062.1:0-1679 GCF_003112495.1 Enterococcus sp. H57 | reverse complement strand
CCTGAATAATTCATACTTTTAATTAAAACCATGTGAAACTGCCTCACGGCAGCTTACAATTACTTTTTCATCTTCACCCGTTAAGTGATGAAAAAAGAACCCCTTTCTGCTATGGTTAAAGTGACTAAACCAACCAAAAGAAAGGAGTTCTTTTCATGACTAGCTTACACAAAAACCAAGTAAAATTCAATTCAAATATCACTATTTCTCATACAGGTGGTCAATTATCGAGTGATTCGGGTCTCGTCCTAGTGAAAGAGCTAATGAACATCTTTGGTTTTTCTGAACTGGCTAAGCAACACATTCACATTGAAGACGAACGAGCGTATTTTACTCATGACAACTTATCCATACTTGAGCAGTTCATTATGCAATTAATTGCTGGTTACTCAGCTGATTCTGCAGCTAATCTCCTGAGACAAGATCCTGTGTTTAAAGCTGTTTTAGATAGGAAAGAACTCGCTTCTCAATCTTCACTTTCCCGATTTTTAGATCGACTATCTGAGGAGAATATCCATGAACTTCAAGCTTTGAACCAAGAACTTATCGATAAAGCACGCCTCATCCGTAATGATACGGAATTAATCATTGATTTAGATTCGACCCATTCAGATACATTTGGTCACCAAGAACAAACGGATTATAATACACACTACCAAACCTATGGTTACCATCCATTGGTAGCTTTTGACGGATTGACTGGTGACTTCTTAAAAGCTGAACTACGTTCAGGAAATCAATATACATCAAAAGGCGTAAAGGAGTTTCTCACACCTTTATTAGAGCACTATAATCACTCTCTACCAAACACTGACATCTTGGTTCGTGGAGACAGCGGGTTCGCTACACCTGGTGTGTATGATTCGTGTGAATCAAAAAAGAGTCATTATGTTATTCGACTGAAGAATAATCGTAGACTAGGTCAAATCGCTGAGAAATCAGTACTTTATGGCGATAATCAAAAGTGGGAAGAACGAGAAGTTCAGTACTTCTCGACCACTTATCAAGCACAATCCTGGTCACAAAGTCGTCACGTGTGTATACGCTCAACACGTGAAGCGGGCGAACTACTCTTTCGACATGAATTTATCGTGACGAATCTATCAGAAAATGTTTCTCCTGATACCATCTTTTCTCTCTATGCCAAACGTGGCACAATGGAGAACTTCATTAAAGAAGCGAAAGCTGGCGTTTACTTTGACAAAACAGACAGTCCTCGCTTTTTGGAGAATCATGTCCGAATGATGCTCAGCTTGATAGCTTACAACTTAGTCAACTTCTTAAGAACGATTGGCTTTGAAGAAGTCCAAAAGGGAATGACCATTCATTCTATTCGATTGAAGTTTCTGAAAGTTGCTGGGAAATTAGTCCAAACGGGTAGACGAGTCTATCTCAAATTATCTAGTTATCATGTGTATCAGAATGAATTCTACAGGGTCTTTGCTCGCCTGAGGCGAGGCAGTCAATGGATCTAATCCAACAATCTAACGATTTTTTTACTGGGAAGTTATCCAGGGAGAAGTATGCTCAAAATGCCTTACACCCAAAATTTATTCCTCAATATTTTTGAACAGTGAATGTTTGAAGTAACTTTTTAGTCAAAATCAGTTGATAGGGATATTAGTGATACATATTTCAATAAAATGTGCCAAAGAATTAAAGCTATGAATTATTCAGGT
>NZ_BEHC01000061.1:0-2120 GCF_003112495.1 Enterococcus sp. H57 | reverse complement strand
GTCGCCACGCTGATGTTATTCCGGCATAGCTCAGTTGGTAGTAGCGCATGACTGTTAATCATGATGTCGTAGGTTCGAGTCCTACTGCCGGAGTTCTCATTTTGAGAAAGAGTATTGAGCTTCTTTCACTCTGGAGAGTTGTCCGAGAGGCCGAAGGAGCATGATTGGAAATCATGTAGATGGTGCAAACTGTCTCAAGGGTTCGAATCCCTTACTCTCCGTAGCAAATTTACCTGGCCCGTTGGTCAAGCGGTTAAGACACCGCCCTTTCACGGCGGTAACACGGGTTCGAATCCCGTACGGGTCATTTTAATTGAATGTTGGAGGTTTAGCTCAGCTGGGAGAGCATCTGCCTTACAAGCAGAGGGTCAGCGGTTCGATCCCGTTAACCTCCATAATGAACTGGTTCCGTGGTGTAGGGGTTAACATGCCTGCCTGTCACGCAGGAGATCGCGGGTTCGATTCCCGTCGGAACCGTCGTTCTTGTTATTCAATTAATAATTTTAAAATATGGCGCGGTAGCTCAGTTGGTAGAGCAACGGATTGAAGCTCCGTGTGTCGGCAGTTCGATTCTGTCCCGCGCCACCATGGAGGAGTAGCGAAGTGGCTAAACGCGACGGACTGTAAATCCGTTCCTTAGGGTTCAGTGGTTCGAATCCACTCTCCTCCATTTTATAGGGGCATAGTTTAAAGGTAGAACAGCGGTCTCCAAAACCGTTAGTGTGGGTTCAATTCCTGCTGCCCCTGCCATGGCGAATGTGGCGAAGTGGTTAACGCACCGGATTGTGGCTCCGGCATTCGTGGGTTCGATTCCCATCATTCGCCCTTTTTATTCTTGGGGTATAGCCAAGCGGTAAGGCAAGGGACTTTGACTCCCTCATGCGTTGGTTCGAATCCAGCTACCCCAGTTTCTATAATTTATTCTTTATTTTATAGATTGATAATAGTATAATGGCGGTATAGCCAAGTGGTAAGGCAGAGGTCTGCAAAACCTTCATCACCGGTTCAAATCCGGTTACCGCCTTAGTACTAATAAATCAACTTGCCGGCGTGGCGGAATTGGCAGACGCGCTGGACTCAAAATCCAGTGCCCGTTGAGGGCGTGCCGGTTCGACCCCGGCCGCCGGTATTGACTAAGATGTCTTCATCTTAGTTTTTTATTGAGAAATTAAATAACATCTTTTATGATGGCGAATGTGGCGAAGTGGTTAACGCACCGGATTGTGGCTCCGGCATTCGTGGGTTCGATTCCCATCATTCGCCCTTTATTCTTGGGGTATAGCCAAGCGGTAAGGCAAGGGACTTTGACTCCCTCATGCGTTGGTTCGAATCCAGCTACCCCAGTTATTATTTTTAAATTTGCCGGCGTGGCGGAATTGGCAGACGCGCTGGACTCAAAATCCAGTGTCCGTTGAGGACGTGCCGGTTCGACCCCGGCCGCCGGTATAATTATCAATATAGCAACTTTCTTATAGAGAGTTGCTATATTTTTTTTGTTTTTATGTAATTACCTCCAAATCAATTCGATACAAGTATTATCATAAAACGAGTAAAAAAGATATTGATAACGCTTTTATTATGTGTTAAACTATTTTTGTAAATTATGTAGGGTGCTACTATTCAATTAGGCACGACCTAAGAAAGGGTTCTTTCTTAGGTCGTTTTTTGTCTTTAAAAATTGTTTGGAGACAAAAATATGTATGAAGGAGTCTGCAAGTTGTTTTGTTTTATCATATAGAGGAGGTGAATTAACGGTGTATGTGATGAAAAAGCTGAATCATAATGCTGTATTGATCGATGACGATGGAATAGAAAAAATTGCGATGGGGAAAGGGATTGGCTTTTCTGCTAAAGTGAGTAAGCCATTTGATGTTGAGGATGCTGACAAATTATTTGTATTAGATTCTAAAGAAAAGATCAAACGATTCAGTGAGATAGTCTCGCAGATTCCAATCGAATTTATGGATTTTGCGGAAGAAGTGATTGAACTGATAACAGCTAGGATCTCCTCTCCATTAGATTCAAATGAGAGTGTAAAATATTTTGTGTAAATAGAAAAAAGGAAGTCCCTTCTGTAGAATAGAGTTACCACAACACATTCACAGAAAAGAGGACTTCCA
>NZ_BEHC01000060.1:0-1008 GCF_003112495.1 Enterococcus sp. H57 | reverse complement strand
ACCCGTGGTGCTAGTTAATTTTAATATCCTAAAGAATATCTCAAAGTTCCTTCAAAACGTCGTTGTGCTCGACTTAATAGAACACTGTAAGCCAGTAATATGCTTTCAAATCTACTCTCTAGCCCTTTAACAGAACGTGAGTTGAAATTTTGACAACCTAATTTTTCTAAGGAAGAAAAAACAGTCTCAACTGTTTTTCTTTGTTTTCCAAGTAAGCTGTGGTCTAGTTTTTCTGATTTATCCATGTTTTTACGTGGCGGAACGGATATAGTAATGCCCTTAAGGGCAAGCTTTTCATGGATTTTATGGCTAATATATCCTTTGTCCCCTAGGATATTGGGAAGATTCGCTTCTTCCGATAAAGTCTCTAACACTTTCACGTCATGGACACCTGGATTCGTGATTGAGTAAGTAATCGGAAAGCCAGTCTTAGTAACGATCATATGAATTTTAAGACCATAAAAATAAGATTTTTTTGTTGAGTTATAGCCAACTTTGGCTATTTGATTCAATAGTTTTGCTTGTCTATTTCTAACTGGTTTACATAATGGACTAGGAAAACTATCTATAATTCCGACTAGTTCACCTTTGGTGAGCTTCTTGATGAAAAAGTATCGAATAATCTTGATAGTGTAAGCTAAGTTTGAACTTAAGCGAGTGAATCGACTCCTACTAGGAAAGTCACCATTAGGAAATAAGACGGAACAAACCGCTCTATACGTGGCTCTTTGGCTAGTATAGCCATTAATTATGCCCCATATAACACAAGCAATAATCACTGTATCGCGTTGCTTCAGTTTATCAGTATTTCTTCGGTTTTTAATCTTATCTGGTACACAATTGTGGTATATGTTAGAAACAGTTCTCATAATTTCCTTGAATGTTATAAAAGTATCTGTATAATGTTCAGTATATTTTGATGAACGCATATGTAGTCCTCATTTCTTGGGAGTTTTGAGACTACTATATGCGTTTTTTTGTTGATTTACCAACATGTTTAGACATTTT
>NZ_BEHC01000059.1:0-542 GCF_003112495.1 Enterococcus sp. H57 | reverse complement strand
CGATCATGGATTGAGCGCTGATACTGTTGTTTTCCCCGTTTTTCCTGATGGCCATTGGGTTTTCTTTTACCTTTCATCGGTAGTGTGTCAATATCAAATATTCCTTTAGAAAATAAACGATAAAGTGTTCTCATACCGCATGAAACAGGCCTTTCTTTTCGCCCGATAATGACGTCAGGCGTCCAACCAAGAGTGACTTTCTCTTTAATGTAATCTACTTCATGAGCAGGTAATTGAATGACTTTTCTACCACATTTTTTCTTATTTTCTTTATACTGGTGCCAATAATCAAGAGCAGTCTTGCCTTGCTTGAACTTATTGACTACATTATAAATAGTTTGTATAGCACGTCCCATTCGGTTAGCGATTTCAACCGGCTTATTATGTTGAAGATAATATGATTCTATCATTGTCAGTTCGTCTATGGTAAGATGTTTGTAGGTCATTTATGGTTACACTCCTTTGTTTTCTTTCGTCGGAAATACAATTTGAGTGTACCATAAATGCCTTTTTATTTTTCTAACTTAATTTTACAATTCGCG
>NZ_BEHC01000058.1:0-729 GCF_003112495.1 Enterococcus sp. H57 | reverse complement strand
GCTACTTACATTCCACTAAAACGTCAAACTGTATCCAAAGAAGCGATTTATATTGCCATTGGTATACGAGAAGACGGCACTAAAGAAGTACTGAGTTATGCGATTGCTCCAACTGAATCAACATACGTTTGGAATGAGCTGCTACAGGATATTAACTCCAGAGGAGTTCAAGAAGTCTTGCTTTTTATTACGGACGGCTTAAAAGGCATGAAAGATACTATCCATCAAATTTATCCTAAAGCAAAATATCAGCATTGTTGTATCCATGTATCTCGTAATATCGCTCATAAAGTACGTGTCAAAGACCGAAAAGAAATCTGTGATGACTTTAAGGCTGTTTATCAAGCTAACTCAAAAGAAGAAGCGAATACCTTCTTATCCGGCATGATTGAGAAATGGAAGAAAAACTATCCTAAAGTGACGCAGTCACTCATAGAAAACCAAGACTTATTAACTTTTTATGATTTTCCACCTAGCATTCGTAGAACCATTTACTCAACCAATCTAATCGAGTCTTTCAATAAGCAAATTAAAAGATACAGCCGTAGAAAAGAGCAGTTTCAAAATGAAGAATCACTAGAACGCTTTCTAGTCAGCATTTTTGATACATACAATCAAAAATTTCTAAACAGAAGCCATAAAGGTTTTCAACAGGTAACCGATACATTAGTTTCAATGTTTACTGAGTAACTAATTATTTTGCAGGAGGACAATTTATTTACACAAAAT
>NZ_BEHC01000057.1:0-8453 GCF_003112495.1 Enterococcus sp. H57 | reverse complement strand
CAAGAAAATCATTGAATTACAGAACACCAATCGAAATATTTTTGAGCTATGTACAAGAAGCATTTTATTCTAGCTTAATTTGACAAATCATACATTCAAAAAATGATCTATCTTTATTTTTATTGATTGACTTCTCTGGGAAGATGATCGTTCCGATACCTTAATGGGATACGAACCGATGTTGTAAGATCCTTTCCCACTTTTCTTCTAGTTAGACAAATTATTTTAGACAAACAAAAAAAGAGGTTGTGACAATAATTTGTCACAACCTCTTTTGTAAAATATCTATTTTGTTTGATTGTTCATTGCGTCTTCTGCAGCCATTTGTGCTTCAATATCTGAAATACTGTAGACATTTTCGCTTGCTACACCGACTTCTTTTGGTTCCATGTCACGGTAACGTTGCATACCAGTACCAGCTGGGATGATCTTACCGATAATAACATTTTCTTTCAAACCAAGAAGAGGATCTTTCTTACCGCGGATCGCAGCATCCGTCAAGACACGAGTTGTTTCTTGGAATGATGCAGCAGATAAGAAACTATTTGTTTCTAATGATGCTTTTGTGATACCTAGCAAGACAGGTCGAGAAGTTGCAGGAACGCCTCCTGAGACTAGCGTATTGTAATTTTGATCTTTAAAGTCTGCGATGTCTAATAATGTACCTGGTAAGATATCTGTATCACCTGGATCCATTACACGAACTTTACGCAGCATTTGACGAACCATTACTTCGATATGCTTGTCGCCGATTTCTACCCCTTGCATACGGTAAACACGTTGTACTTCACGAAGCAAGTAGTTTTCAACAGATAATACATCGCGAACTTGCAACAATTGTTTTGGATCGATTGATCCTTCTGTCAATGGCGCACCACGGTGGATCATATCGCCTTCTGCTACTTTCATACGTGCTGTATAAGGAACAGTATACGTACGTGTATCTGTTTTTCCTTTGATTGTTACTTCTTTGGTACGTGTTGCAGGATCTTCTGAGATATCGATGACATCCCCTGTTACTTCTGTGATCACTGCTTGCCCTTTCGGATTACGTGCTTCAAAGATTTCTTGGACACGAGGAAGACCTTGAGTGATATCGTCTCCGGCAACCCCACCCGTATGGAATGTACGCATCGTCAACTGAGTACCAGGTTCACCGATTGATTGAGCGGCGATCGTACCAACTGCTTCTCCGACTTCAACGTCAGAGCCAGTTGCAAGGTTGCGTCCGTAACAATGTTTGCAGACACCATGTTTTGTATTACATGTGAAGACAGAACGGATTGTCACTGTTTCGACACCTGCATCAACGATTTGTTTTGCGATGTCTTCGGAAATCAATTGGTTTCCTGCAATGATCAATTCATTTGTTTCAGGATGACGTACTTCTTTACGAGTGTAACGTCCCACTAAACGATCTTCTAATGATTCGATGATTTCATTTCCTTCACGGATTGCTTGGATTTCAAGACCTCGGTCAGTACCGCAATCTTCTTCACGGATGATTACATCTTGGGCCACGTCAACCAGACGACGAGTCAAGTAACCTGAATCGGCAGTCTTCAAGGCTGTATCGGTCATCCCTTTACGAGCCCCGTGAGTTGAGATAAACATTTCCAAGACGGATAGTCCTTCACGGAAGTTCGAAATGATTGGCAATTCCATGATTCGACCATTAGGAGCGGCCATCAAACCACGCATTCCGGCAAGCTGTGTAAAGTTGGAAATGTTCCCACGAGCTCCAGAATCAGACATCATGAAGATTGGGTTTTTCGCTTCCAAACCTTCCATCAGTTTTTGTTGGATGCTGTCTTTTGCAGCGTTCCAAACAGCAATGACACGTTCATAACGTTCGTCATCTGTAATCAGACCACGACGGAATTGTTTTGTAATAGTTTCAACTTGTTTATGGGCATTTTCAATGATTTCTTGTTTTTCATTCAGTACACTGATGTCAGCGATCCCTACTGTGATACCGGCATGTGTTGAATGTTTATACCCTAAGTCTTTCATACGGTCAAGCATCTTAGAAGTTTCTGTTACTTTGAATCGTTTGAAGACTTCTGCGATGATGTTCCCTAAGTTTTTCTTCTTGAACGGTAATACTAATTCTTGCTCTTTGATATGTGCAGGAATATCCGTACCAGCTTCAACAAAGTATTTGTCCGGTGTTTGGACGGTCAAGTTGAAGTCTGTTGGTTCATTCAGATAAGGGAATTCAGGAGGCATGATCTCGTTGAAGATGATCTTACCAACTGTTGTGATCATCGTACGTTCTTTTTGCCATTCAGTAAATGGTTTTTCACCTAATGAGTTAGGGTTCACACCGATACGTGAATGTAAATGAACGTATCCGTTGCGCCATGCGATAACAGCTTCGTTTTGATCTCTGAAGACCATTCCTTCGCCTTCGCGTCCTTCTTCTTCCATTGTCAAGTAGTAGTTACCTAGAACCATATCTTGAGAAGGAGTAACAACTGGTTTACCATCTTTAGGGTTCAAGATGTTTTGAGCAGCTAACATCAACATACGTGCTTCTGCTTGTGCTTCTTCATTCAATGGCACGTGGACAGCCATTTGGTCTCCATCGAAATCGGCATTATAAGCTTCACATACAAGTGGATGCAAACGGATTGCGCGTCCTTGTACTAAAACTGGTTCGAATGCTTGGATACCAAGTCGGTGAAGCGTAGGTGCCCGGTTCAGCAATACTGGGTGTTCCTTGATTACGTCTTCTAAGACATCCCATACTTCGTCTTCTTGACGTTCGATTTTACGTTTCGCATTTTTGATGTTTGAAGCTAGTTCGCGTTGAACAAGCTCACGCATCACGAATGGTTTGAATAATTCGATAGCCATTTCTTTTGGAAGTCCACATTGGTACATCTTCAAGAAAGGTCCAACAACGATAACGGAACGACCGGAGTAGTCGACACGTTTACCTAGCAAGTTTTGACGGAAACGACCTTGTTTCCCTTTCAACATATGAGAAAGAGATTTCAATGGGCGGTTACCTGGTCCAGTAACTGGACGTCCGCGACGACCGTTATCGATCAATGCATCTACTGCTTCTTGCAGCATACGTTTTTCATTTTGAACGATGATTCCAGGTGCATTCAAGTCTAACAAACGTTTCAAACGGTTATTACGGTTGATTACACGACGGTAAAGATCATTCAAGTCACTTGTTGCAAAACGTCCACCTTCTAATTGAACCATTGGGCGTAAATCTGGTGGAATAACAGGGATAACGTCCATAACCATCCAGCTTGGTTGATTTCCTGAAGCGCGGAATGCTTCTAAAATATCCAAACGGCGGATTGCACGTGTACGTTTTTGTCCTTGTGCAGATTTCAATTCTTCTTTCAATTCGGCTGCTTCTGCATCTAGATCAACATTATCAAGTAATTGTTTGATCGCTTCTGCACCCATAGCAGCTTGGAATTCTTGTCCATATTGTTCACGTTTTTCGCGATATTCGCGTTCTGTCAACAATTGTTTTTTCTCTAAATTCGTATTTCCTGGTTCGATGACTACATATGAAGCAAAATAAATGATTTCTTCCAAAGCGCGTGGGCTCATGTCTAATACAAGACCCATACGTGAAGGAATCCCTTTAAAGTACCAGATATGTGAAACAGGAGCTGCTAATTCAATATGTCCCATGCGTTCACGGCGAACTTTCGAACGAGTAACTTCCACTCCGCATCGATCACAAACGATTCCTTTATAACGGATACGTTTGTATTTTCCGCAGGCACATTCCCAGTCTTTTGTAGGACCAAAAATCCGCTCACAGAACAACCCTTCGCGTTCAGGTTTTAAGGTACGATAGTTAATCGTCTCAGGTTTTTTTACTTCACCGTAAGACCAGCTTCTGATTTTTTCGGGAGAAGCCAAACCTATTTGCATACTTTCGAATTTATTTACATCGATCAAAAGGGGTTCCCTCCATTTCATTTAATGGCAAACCGCAAGACGGCTGATCTTCGACCGCCTTGCAGCTCATAGACCGGATTAGTCTAAATTATCTTCTGCGGTTTCAAAGTTTTGGATGACATCGTCTTTTTCATCTTCCACTTGTTCAGCAGCTTTCTTTTCTAATTCTTTGGCAGTTTGCTGTTCGGCAAATTTTGTCAAAGCATCAACAGTGATCAAATCGTCGTCTTCATCGTCCATGTCGCGAAGTTCGATCTCTGTTTCTTCGATATCCAAGACACGCATGTCCAGACCTAGTGATTGCAATTCTTTCACCAATACGCGGAATGATTCCGGTACACCTGGTTTTGGAATTGGTTCACCCTTGACGATTGCTTCGTATGTTTTCACACGTCCGACTACGTCATCTGATTTGTATGTCAAGATTTCTTGTAAAGTATAAGCCGCACCGTAAGCTTCCAGTGCCCATACTTCCATTTCACCAAAACGTTGTCCACCAAATTGAGCTTTACCTCCCAATGGTTGTTGTGTAACCAATGAGTAAGGTCCGATTGAACGTGCATGCAATTTGTCATCGACCATGTGAGCAAGTTTGATCATGTACATCACACCGACAGACACACGTCCATCAAATGGTTCACCTGTACGTCCGTCGTACAGAACAGTTTTCGCATCGCTGGCCATACCGGCTTCACGAACTGTTTCCCATACGTCTTCATCACTTGCACCATCAAATACTGGCGTTGCTACGTGGATACCTAACTGACGTGCAGCCATACCCAAGTGTAATTCCAATACTTGCCCGATGTTCATACGTGAAGGCACCCCTAAAGGATTCAGCATGATATCGATTGGTGTTCCATCAGGTAGGAATGGCATATCTTCTTCCGGCATAATACGGGATACAACCCCTTTATTTCCGTGACGACCGGCCATTTTATCCCCTTCATGGATTTTACGTTTTTGAACGATATAAACACGAACTAACATGTTTACGCCTGGTGACAATTCATCTCCAGCTTCACGAGTAAAGATTTTCACATCGTGAACGATCCCGCCGCCGCCATGTGGTACACGTAATGATGTATCGCGGACTTCACGAGCTTTTTCGCCAAAGATCGCATGCAATAGACGTTCTTCTGCAGATAATTCTGTTACCCCTTTTGGCGTGACTTTCCCTACAAGCAAATCGCCATCTTGGACTTCTGCACCAATACGGATGATGCCCATTTCGTCTAAATCTTTTAATGCGTCTTCCCCGACATTAGGGATTTCGCGTGTGATTTCTTCAGGTCCTAATTTTGTATCGCGGGCTTCTGATTCATATTCTTCAATATGGATAGAAGTGTATACGTCATCTTTTACCAAACGACGGCTCATGATGATCGCATCTTCATAGTTGTACCCTTCCCAAGTCATGAAACCAACTAAAACGTTTTGGCCTAGAGCCATTTCGCCTTGTTCCATAGATGGTCCGTCTGCCAGAGTATCCCCTTTTTCGACTTTCTCACCCAAATGAACGATTGGACGTTGGTTGTAGCTTGTTCCGGAGTTTGAACGACGGAATTTTGTTACATCGTATTTATCTAATGCACCGTTGTCGCGGCGTACACGGATTTCAGAAGCATCAACGTATTCAACGACACCGTCATGTTTACATAACAAAGCAGCTCCTGAGTCATGCGCTGATTTGTATTCCATACCAGTACCAACCCATGGTGCTTGAGGATTGATCAACGGCACTGCTTGACGTTGCATGTTGGCACCCATCAAGGCACGGTTGGAGTCATCGTTTTCCAAGAAAGGAATACATGCTGTCGCAACGGCAACTACTTGTTTAGGTGATACGTCCATGTAGTCTACTTTATCAATAGACACTTCTAAGTTTTCACTTTGAGCACGAGCCATAACAACGTCTTGAGCAAATGTTCCATCTTCATTCAATGGGCTGTTTGCTTGGGCTACGATGTAATGGTCTTCGATATCAGCTGTCAAGTAGTCGATTTGGTCAGTAACACGACCTGTTTCACGGTCTACACGACGATAAGGTGTTTCGATAAATCCGAATTTATTTACTTTCGCATAACTGGACAAACTATTGATCAACCCGATGTTTGGGCCTTCAGGAGTTTCGATCGGACACATACGGCCATAGTGGGAGTAGTGAACGTCACGAACTTCATAACCGGCACGGTCACGAGTCAATCCGCCAGGTCCTAAGGCTGAAAGACGACGTTTGTGTGTCAATTCGCCAAGAGGATTTGTTTGGTCCATGAACTGAGACAACTGAGAAGAACCAAAGAATTCTTTGATACTTGCCACAACTGGACGGATATTTATCAATTGTTGAGGTGTCAATGTTTCAGTATCTTGGATCGACATTCTTTCACGAACCACACGTTCCATACGTGCTAGACCGATACGGAATTGGTTTTGTAAAAGTTCACCGACTGAACGGATACGACGGTTTCCTAAGTGGTCGATATCATCGACATTGCCGATACCTTCCATCAAGTTCAAGAAATAGCTCATTGAAGCAATGATGTCGGCTGGACGAACCGTTTTTACAGCTGCTTCTGGATAGCCGTTTCCGATCACGTTTACTTCACGTTCAGGGTCTCTTGGTGAAAATACTTTGATGACTTGGACAGTCATTGGATCTGTGACCACACCGTCTTCTGATGGATAGTAAGTCACTGAATTTAGGCCATTATCAATGAAAGGAGCTAGTGTTTCCATGACTTGGTGAGTCAGAACTGTTCCTTTTTCAACGATGATCTCGCCTGTTTCTGGATCAACTAATGTTTCAGCTAATGTCAGATTCAATAGACGTGTTTTCAAATCTAATTTTTTGTTTACTTTGTAACGACCAACGTTTGCTAAGTCGTAACGTTTTGGATCGAAGAAACGAGCATTCAGCAAGTTACGTGAGCTGTCTGCTGTTTTTGGTTCGCCTGGACGCAAACGTTCGTAAACGTCTTTCAAACCTTCTTCTGTTCTTGAGTCGCTTGCGTTTTTATGCAAGTCTTTTTCGACTGTATTGCGTAATGTTTCGCTGTCGCCGAAGATTTCAAAGATCGTATCATCGGAACCAAATCCTAACGCACGAACTAATACGGTTAAAGGAATCTTACGTGTACGGTCGATACGTACATAAGAGATGTCTTTTGCATCAGTTTCCATTTCTAGCCAAGCTCCACGGTTAGGGATAACAGTAGAACCGAATCCTTCTTTTCCGTTTTTGTCGACTTTTCCATGGAAATAGACACCTGGTGAACGGACTAACTGAGAAACGATTACTCGCTCTGCCCCGTTGATGATGAATGTTCCTTGTTCTGTCATTAATGGGAAATCACCGAAGAATACTTCTTGTGCTTTGATTTCGCCAGTCTCGCGGTTTGTCAAACGCAATGTTACATGTAATGGTGCAGAGTAGTTTGCATCATGCGCACGAGCTTCTGCTACTGTATACTTTGGTTCTTTCAATTCATAATCTACAAATTCCAAAGATAGATTGCCATTGAAGTCATCGATTGGCAAAATGTCTTCAAACATTTCTCTAAGTCCCTCATCTAAGAACCATTGGTAAGAGTCTGTTTGAATTTCGATCAAATTTGGTAATTCCAACACTTCACTGATTCTTGCGAAACTTCTACGTTCGCGATGTTTTCCGTATTTTACTACGTGTCCAGCCAAGCTCTTCACCCCTCTAAAATGTCATTCAAAAAGACTACCCGATCAATTGTTACAATAATATTTCAAATATTATTTTTAGGTAACAACAGACATTTTTTGCGGCTTTTAGGCAAAAAAAAACCAAAAATAGAACATTCTCTTGAAACCTTACTTCGTGAGCTTCTACTTTTGTTTCCTTATATTAAAGCCGAAACGGACAATATTTCGTTTCTGCCTTTTCTTCATCAGATAGTTTTTGCAACTTCATATACTACACTTATTTTCTATAAAAGTCAACACTTCCTGGCGTTTCTTCTGCTTTTTCGCAATATTTTCTTAATGTTTTCAATTTTATGTTTTCAATTATCTGACAATTCTTAATTGACAGACCTTTTTATCTCGGTTATACTTTAGAAAATTCATTTTGTGGAGGAACTTCTATGCGAACCAACATCAACCAAATCGCACCAACACAACTGAATAACTTTTACTTTAGCTACTTTAGATAGGTTTGTATTCATCATCATAGATACAAACGTTAAACGACAGTTTGTATCTATGATGGCTAAAGAACTTTGTATTGCAGCAAAAAGCCACGTAGACAAAATGCTAAGTGGCTGAGCAGTGAAAATACAAAGTAAAAGTATCAAGCATTCTACTTTTTCAATTTATTTTCCGACTTTTCAATCCATTTGGACATTTTGTCTGAATGGATTTTTTGTTTCCCAAAATTAAGGAGGAAAAAGAAACGCCGATTGTAAAATTAAGCTAGACAACTAAAAAAGTCATTTGTGCTACACTCAAAATAGTTCCGACCAAAGAATTATAAGGAGTGAGTA
>NZ_BEHC01000056.1:153941-175910 GCF_003112495.1 Enterococcus sp. H57 | reverse complement strand
TTTGTACTCACTCCTTATAATTCTTTGGTCGGAACTATTTTGAGTGTAGCACAAATGACTTTTTTAGTTGTCTAGCTTAATTTTACAATCGGCGGTTAAATAAATAGGAACAAAAAAATTAAATTACTTAATACACACATTAGGGATCATTCATTGAAGGATTAGAAGACAACGAGGATGGCGAAAAATATGATTACAATAGAAAAGTCGTTCTAAACAAATCAGTTCCTAGTATCACACAACGCAAGCCAGTCGATTTGGTGAGATTAGAGGAGTGAAAGCAAACTTTATTATATAAGAAAAAATATTCGAAAGGGATGCTAGTTTAGGTACTAGTGCTGATGAATTAATATTATGCCTCGTAATATTAGGCGTAGTTACTCTAGAGACATCACTATGGACTATGATTTGTCTCAGAGTCACAACATGTTTTTTTATGAAAAGAAACAGCTAAAATAATTAAATTGCGCAATGTTTAAACTTTCTTAAACTATAACCTAATAAATGTGAAGAAATAATGCACAATTTCTTCACATTTATCTTCTATTCTATATACATACCAACCAACAACCCTATATACTTTTTCATTTTTACTCCTCAAGTAAAAATAACTCCTAGACCGCGGCTACCCACCGCGGTCGTTTTTTTATTCTTCAATCAAAATCGCTTTGATACCCAAACCTGCCAAGATTCGGGCAGAAGTATAAGTATTCAATCCTCTTCTGAAAGTAATGTAAACTTTTTTATCTTTTGGGATTTCATTGATTCGATCTCGTAACTCATTCATTGGAATATTTTTTGTTGCCGAGATACTGCCAGAAGGTGCTTTATTAGGTTCACGTATATCTAAAAAGAACGCTTCTTTCAAATCGTTTTCGGGTATATCACTTGCTTTGATCGTTTCTACGATATTCGTCATTTGATTGATTGCGACATAACCAGCTATATTCAACGGGTCACGGGTAGTAGAATACGGTGGAGAGTAAGGCAACTCCAAATCAGGCAAATCAAAGACTGTCAAGTTTCCGGTGATCGCTACAGAAAGTTCTCCCATCCGTTTATCGACACCTTTTTCTCCAAATGCTTGTCCACCTAAAATACGACCGCTATCTGCATCAAAAATCAGCTTTAGATTTAATCTTGTAGCTTCTGGATAGAAATAGGCATGGTCAAAAGGAGTGATAAAAACAGTTTTATAATTTGTTATGCCTGATGCTTTTAATGCATGTTCTGTCATTCCCGCATAACTTGCTGTATGATCAAAGATTTTTGCGACACCTGCACCAATATATCCGCGATAGCGCATAGGCGTACCATTTAAAATATCTGCCAACATATGTCCTTGACGATTGGCCGCACTGGAAAGCATACTTTGGATCGGCTGACCAGTCACTACACTAGTCGTTTCGATAATATCGCCAATCGCATAGATGTCCGGCAGATTGGTTTGTAACTGGTCATCAACAATGATCTGGCCTGTATCTGATAATTGTATGCCGGTTGCTTTCACCACTTCATTATTCGGAGAAACACCAACAGCAAAAATTAGCATATCAGCAGAAAGGACGGAGCCATCTGATAATACTATTTCTCGACCTTTATCACGGATCTCAGTAACTCTTGTTTCTAAATGAACGGCTAATCCTTCTTTCAGCAATTTGTCATAAACTAAATCAGCAATTTCTGGATCATAAGGGAAAGCGACTTGTGGCAATTGATCGATTAAAGTCACGTCTAAGCCGCGATGCTTGAAATTCTCAGCTAATTCCAGACCCATAACACCTGCACCAAGAATGACGACATGTTGTGGATTTTTTTCTTCAAGGAACGATTTGATTCGATCCGCATCCGTCACACTACGGAGGACAAAGCCGTTTTCTGCTTCAAAAACTCCGGGAATATCCGGATAATCTGGTCTAGCACCAGAAGAGATGATCAACTTATCGTAATCTGTTTTTGTTTCTTCATTTGTGGATAGGTCTTTAACTGTTAATCGCTTAGTAGAAGGATCGATTGCTGTTACTTCGTGTTTAGTAAAGACATCGATGTTGTTTTTTGTTTTCAATATTTCTGGTGTACGTTCGATCAGCGAGTCACGGTCAGTGATCACACCTCCTAAATAATAAGGCAAAGCACAACTTGCATAAGAAATATTTTCTCCGCGTTCATAGATAATGATTTCGTGCGCTTCATTCAATCGACGGAAACGAGTGGCAAATGAAGGACCGCCAGCTACACCGCCAATGACAACAACTTTCATAAAAACATCTCCTTTTCTACGTTGATCGTACTATGTTATGGTAAAAAACAGCAAATAATTGTGCCGGAAAATTATTGTTTATTTTGTCAGTAGAGAAAAATAGTAAGAAAAAGAGAAAGGTTTCGCTATGTTTCTGCATAAAAAAGAAAGAGGCTATGACAACAGTGCTGTCACAACCTCTTTCCATTGGCTTTTAATTCTCGTATTCTTCTAATTCCAAGCTTAGTTCTTCCCATTCCGTCAATTTTGTTTCTTGATCTTGTCTAGCAGCTTCTAAATCTTGGTTCAGCTCATTGAGTTTTACGTGATCTTCCAGGTTTTCTGGCGCGACCATTTCTTGTTCCAACTGATCGATCCATTCATCGATCCGCGCCATTTCTTCTTCAACCTGAGTAATTTTTCGTTGAAGGCTACGGATAAGCTTTTGCTGTTCTTTGCTTTGGTAATAATCAGATTTGTTCGTGGGAGCAGGAGCAGATTCTGGCTCATCTTGTGCCAACAATTCGGCGATTTCTTCTTCTTCCTGCTTTTTCTCTAAATAATAATCATAGTCTCCTAGATAGACTTTGCTGCCATTTTCAGAGAGTTCGACGACTTTTGTCGCGATCCGATTGATGAAATATCGGTCATGGGAAACAAAAAGCAGTGTGCCGTCATAATCGATCAATGCATTTTCTAATACTTCTTTGTTGTCAATATCTAAATGGTTTGTTGGTTCATCCAAAATCAAAAAGTTTTCTTTGTTCATCGCTAACTTGGCTAAAGCAACCCGTGCTTTTTCACCGCCACTTAGCAGAGGGATTGGTTTTTCTACATCTTCGCCAGAAAATAAGAAAGCACCTAAAGCACTTCGAATCTCTTTTTCTGGAGTGGTAGGATGCTCATCCCACAATTCTGCTAGGATCGTCTTGTTTGTATGCAGATCAGCTTGACCTTGATCGTAATAGCCGATGGTGACATTTGTCCCTAGCGTTTCTTTTCCACGGATAAAAGGGATCTGGTGAATGATTGATTTCAGCAATGTCGATTTCCCGATACCATTCGGACCTACTAGAGCAATCGCTTCTTGACGACGGATATCTAGATTGATTGGTTCAGATAAGGTGACATTATCATATCCGATAGCGGCATCTTCGATTTGCAAGACTACATTTCCAGAAGGCTTTTCTATACTGAATAGAAAGTTTGCTTGTTTTTCATCCCCTTGAGGACGATCCAGCCGGTCCATTTTTTCTAATGTCTTTCTGCGGCTTTGCGCTCGTTTTGTGGTAGAGGCGCGAACAAGGTTCCGAGCAACGAAGTCTTCTAATTTATGGATTTCTGTTTGCTGCTTTTCATAAGCCTTCCATTCACTTGCTAGCTGTTCTGCTTTCAAATCTAGATATTTCGAATAGTTACCTTTGTAATGGCGCATTTTTCTTCTGCTTAATTCATAGACTTCATTGACTACTTTATCTAAAAAATAACGGTCATGGGAAACAATCAATAATGCACCAGTATAGCTTTGCAGATAATTCTCAAGCCAGGAAAGCGTCTCGATATCTAAATGGTTCGTTGGTTCATCTAGAATCAAAATGTCAGGGTGTTGCAAAAGCATGCGAGCTAAAGCTAAACGAGTGCGCTGTCCGCCTGATAAAGTATCGATTTTCTGATCATAAAATGAAGAATCGAATTTAAACCCATGCAATACGGAACGAATTTCATTTTCATAACCATAGCCGTTTCGATCTGAAAAATCGTGTTGCAGCCGGTCGTATTCTTTTAAATAAGAAGTATATGCAGGTGTGTCTGGCGTACCTTCGCTAATGAAAATCTCTAGCTCGCGCATCCGCTCTTCCATTTGTCTAACTTGTTCAAAAGCTTTCAGCATCTCGTTCCAAACTGTTTCATTGGAATCAAGTCCTGTGTCCTGAGCGAGGTATCCGAGAGTCGCTGTTTTATTTTTAGCGATCTTTCCTTCATCAGGTGCTTCAATTCCAGCAATGATCTTCAATAAAGTCGATTTTCCAGCGCCATTTCTACCAACTAAAGCGACACGAGCGCCTGTACTGATTTCTAAATGTATGTTTTCAAATAAGACTTCTGCACCAAAATGGCGAGCAATCTGATTGGCTTGTAATAATATCATGGAATCCTCTTTTCTACTTTGTGAATTCTCCTCAAATAAAAAACTATTTTTCAATTAGTAGTCTACCATAAATTCCATTATACTGCGAGATTTGCAGAAATGATAAATAAATGAATAAAGAATAAAATTTCACAATATCTGAGCAATGGAATTGATTTTTTCCTATAAATACTGCTATGATGGAGAAATCAAAGATGTAATTAGACAATACGTGGAGGTCATTTCGTGAAAGATCATATTATTCCAAAGGCGACAGCTAAAAGACTGCCTTTGTATTATCGCTATTTAAGGATTTTAAATAATGCTGGAAAGAAAAAAGTGTCTTCAACTGAATTAAGTGAAGCCGTTCAAGTAGATAGTGCAACGATCCGTCGAGATTTTTCTTATTTTGGCGAATTAGGAAAACGTGGGTATGGTTATGATGTAGAAGATCTTATGCACTTTTTTGCAAAGACATTAAACGACGATCAATTGACAAATGTTGCGCTGATCGGTGTAGGGAACTTGGGAAGTGCTTTACTAAAATACAAATTCCATCAAAGTAATAGCATACGTATCAGTTGTGCTTTTGATGTGAATGAGGAAATCGTTGGGCGCATCGTAGACGGTATCCCCGTTTATCCAATGGAAGATATGTCAGAACAAATCAAGATCCAACAAATCGAAGTAGCAATTTTAACGATACCCGCTGAAAGAGCACAAGAAGTAGTCAATCAGTTAACGGAAGCAGGAATCAAAGGAATCTTGAACTTTACCGCTGCTCGATTGAATGCTCCGTCAGATGTATTGATCCAAAATGTTGATTTGACGAATGAATTGCAAACCTTGATCTATTTCTTGCATTCTGACGCAAATGCGCATTCCGAAAATACAGCAGAATAAAAATAAAAAGCGATTGAACAAATGAAGGCAAAACTTTCACTTGTTCAATCGCTTTTTTCTGTTTGGACAACGATTATTTTGTTCGGAAGATTTCTTCATAAGAAAGGGAATCATCTTCTGCTGTCAGTTCATCTAGTAGATAACGGATTTTTTTAAAGTCGATGAACCGTGCTTGCCGAAAGACTTCTTTTCCTTGATGAAAAATCAGGACAACTGGCGCAGTCAGCACTTCAAATTTACTAGCTACTTCTGGTGTTTCAAATGCATCCAAATGAAGTGCCGGAATATCATAATGTGTGAGCAGTTCTTCTAGTCGTGGACGAACAGCGTGACAAACACTGCAATTAGGCATCGAAAGATAAACGACGACAACGGATGATTGTTGCAGTATGTCTTGAACTTCAGTCAAGTTAGTGGTTTGTTTCATTTTTATTCTCCCTTTTGTGATAGAAGTGATATGTATGAGACCTTAATTTAATGGGAATAACAGAAAAAGTCAATTGAAGTGCTTTGGTAAAAAATAAGAGTTGTGTAAAAATTTACAGAGCAACTTGTTTTTTTTTGAATAAAAGCGTATATTTGCAAAGCGAATGAACTAGAAATAAAAAGGAGGAAACTCATGTTTTCTTTTATTCCAAATTCGGTTTTGCAGATGAGTACGATTTTCTTATCGATCGTTATTGAAGCATTACCTTTCGTATTATTAGGCTGTCTTATCTCAGGCGCCTTACAAGTATTTTTGACCCCAGAACGTGTGAAGAGATGGCTTCCTGAAAATCGTATATTCTCTATTTTTACTGGTTCGATCTTAGGATTTTTCTTTCCTTCATGTGAATGCGGCATCGTACCGATCGTTCATCAATTTGTTAAAAAAGGCGTACCAGTTCACACAGCGTTTGCTTTTATGCTGACTGCTCCGATCATCAATCCAATCGTGATTTTTTCCACTTTTATCGCATTTGGCAATTCTTGGCAGATGGCAAGCTGGCGGGTGATAGGCAGCTTTTTTGTTGCCCTTGTGATTGGTGTCTGGCTTGCCTATTTTCAAAAAGACGCTGTATTGAAAGAAAAAATCACGTCTAAAGTAGCAGAAAATCACCATCATCATGTCCATGAAGAAGAACAAAGTGAGAAGAATGAACCAAAAAATCAGCTGATCCATCAAACTGGGCATGTGTTGACACATTCAATCGACGAATTTTTTGATACAGGTCGTTATTTGATCATTGGCGGATTAATCGCAGCTGCGATGCAGACTTATTTACCAACTAGAATTATGCTAACGCTCGGCTCAACAAAGATTTTAGCCATTATCATCATGCTGTTATTGGCCTTTACGATGTCTCTTTGCTCAGAAGCAGATGCGTTTATAGGATCTTCTTTGTTAAGTCTGTTCGGCACAGCACCTGTAGCTGCCTTTTTGGTCTTTGGCCCAATGGTCGATATCAAAAATCTACTGATGATGAAACGATATTTTACAGGACGCTTTATTTTATCGCTGATCGGACTGATTGCCCTTAGCGTTATTGGATTCACATTATTTATTTAGGAGGAAAAATATGCTGCGGTTTTTGATTTTATCTGGGTATTTCGAATTGATGATGTACTTGCAAGTTTCTGGCAAACTCGATCAATATATCAATGTCCATTATCGCTACTTAGCTATTCTTTCAATGATTTTATCTGCTCTTTTGGCTTTAGTTCAGCTGTATTTGTGGGTCAAAAACGGAAAAGCAGAGGAAAAGGCACACGAGCACGATCATGACCATGGGTTGTCAAAACCTTATCAACGTGGAATCGCTTATGTACTGCTAGCTTTGCCAGTAATCGTGGGGACGTTGTTTCCAACAGTTAGTCTCGACACTACGATCGTAGAAGCCAAAGGATTTAATTTCCCAGTAAGTAAAGAATCAGTAGGGGATCCGGAGATGCAGACACAATACTTAAAGCCGGATACCAGTATTTATTTCAACAAATCAGACTACTTAGACCAAATGAATGAGTTGAAAGAAAAGTATGGGGATAAGCAAACTATCAAGATCACAGATGAAAACTATTTAGAAGTTATGGAGCTAATTTATAATTACCCTAGCGAATTCATTGGCAAAAAAATCAGCTATGAAGGATTTGTTTACCAAACACCGAACGATAGCAATACAGATATCTTCTTGTTCCGATTCGGCATTATCCATTGTGTGGCAGATTCAGGAGTCTTTGGTTTGTTGACGCATATGCCGGAAGGAGTAACGGTTAAAAATGATGAATGGTATAAAATAGAAGGAACCATCCAATCAGACTATTATCAACCATTCAAGCGTGAAATCCCATCTGTAGTTGTTACAAACGCTGAGAAAGTCTCTGCTCCGAAAAATCAGTATGTGTATCGTTCTTTTTAAAAGAACAAAATAAATAAACATAGCTCAGACAGCTGACACGCAAGGACGTCGGTTGTCTGGCTTTTTTTGCATGATGTATTCATTTGTTTGATATTTATTTTAGAAGCAGCATCCTGAAAGTATTTGATATCGGTTTCAAAGGTGTTGGAAAAGATTGTGAAGAGAATTACAATTTATTCCTAACATGTATGTTGAAAAGTTGTATGAAATGATTTTGATAGTAAAATATCGAGTGGAGGTACTTTTTATGGTAACGCGTATATTTATTTTGGATGATAGTTTGGTTTTTGAAAAAATGCTAGTAGAAATTTTGGAAGAATCCAGAATTTTATTAAGTCCTTGGAAATTTGAGATCGTTCAGGGATTGAACGTTATACAATTTGTTGAATTCATTAAAAATAATGAAATCTATTCCTCAGATATTTTTTTCCTAGACATCGATTTGAACGCCTATTATAGCGGTATCGAACTAGGCGAAATGCTTAGAGAAAAGAATGAAAAGTGTAAAATTGTTTATCTAACGTCTCATCCGAATAAAGCAATAACTGTTATTAATCGAAAGATTACGCCTAGTGGTTATTTGATAAAAGAATTCACTTATGAAAAAAATAAAAAAAGCATCCAAAGTTACTTATTGAAAGAAAAAGAAAACTATCCTGTTCAACATGCTACGAAAAAAAGGTGGACAACTGTCCGTTATGGTAATAGCGATCACTATGTCCATTACGATGAAATCCTTTATCTAATGAGCATGCCAGGTTATAAAAATAAAATAGGCCTAGTATTGAAAGATGAAGAGATTCTCGTAAACGGCACAATTAAAAAATATAAAAAATCACTCGAATATGAGTATTTATGTAAAGATTTAAAAGCTTATATCATTAATACTGAAAACATCACATCTATTAGCAGAGTAAACGAAATAGTAACATTTGCAAATGGAGAACAACTAGAGATGGGAAAGAGAAGTATTGATAAATTAAAGAATTTTATGCAAGAAAAGATAGAAAATGAATCATTTTAAAGAAAACAAAGACTCATATCTTACCTGTTAGAAGAGTGTTTTCCTGTAGAAGAGAACAACCCAAGTAGCAGCCTAGTCGTTTCTATCCTTTTTTGTTATGCACTCTTTTTGACATTTACTCCACCAATAACGAAGGGTACAATAAAAAGTAATAACAAACAAAAGGAGTACAGAAATGATTGAATTCATCAATGTAAGTAAAAGTTACGGGAAAAAACAAGCATTAAAAGACTTGTCTCTCTCGATAAGACAAGGGGAAATTTTTGGATTTTTAGGACATAATGGTGCCGGAAAATCAACTACGATTAAAAGTTTAGTTAGTATTATTGAACCATCATCGGGAACGATTTTAGTAGATGGAATGAAATTGACGGAAAATCGCTTGAGTATCAAACAAAAAATCGGTTATGTGCCTGATTCCCCAGATATTTTTTTACAATTGACGGCTGGAGAATATTGGGACTTGATTTCAGCTGCCTATGAATTAGACACACAAAAAAAAGAAAAGCGTTTAGCAGAATTGACAGCGCTTTTTGATATGTATAGTCATCAAAATGAAACAATCGCAAGTTTTTCACATGGAATGCGTCAAAAAACGATTTTGATCGGCACGTTGCTGCCAGATCCAGATATTTGGGTATTGGATGAACCTTTGCAAGGACTTGATCCTCAAGCAGCATTTGATTTGAAAGAAATGATGAAGGCTCATGCCGCAAAAGGAAAAACAGTCATTTTTTCTACACATGTATTGGATACCGCACAACAGTTATGCGATAAACTGGCTATTTTGAAGAAAGGTGAATTGATTTATCAGGGGGCAGTTAGTGAATTATTGAATGGCTCACCTGATGAAACGCTAGAAAAGATTTATTTGAAAATGGCTGGAAGGCAAGCGACAGGAGATGGACCGTATGTATAAGCGACAATTATTAGAATTAATTCGAGTTAATCTTTTATATGTTAATCCACAGCTCACGAATAAAGCAAGAGAGAAAGGAAAAAAGGGAAAGCGATTAACTATCTATCTTTTGTCTCAAAATCTTTTTTCAGGGCTGATTTTTTTACTGATTTACGGATTTGCTATGTTTGCTATGAACTTTGTTAAATTGCCAGGTTTCTTTACTTATTACGTGGCACTTTTTGGTATGTTAGGTTTAACTCAAAGTATATCAGTCATTTATAATATCTTTTTTGAAGGAAATGACCTGCAAGTATTTTTGCCTCTGCCTTTTGGACAAGGACAGGTTTTTTCAGCAAAGATTTTGGTAGTTGCTTTGACCATCATCCCTTTTGTTTTTCCGCTTCTAGTCATGTTTATTTTAACCGGATGGCGAGCTGATCTAGGGATTTTGCTTACTATCATTATCTCAATCCTTTTGTTTTCTCTATTTTTGATTATTCTTTTTTGTCTGGCTAGTTTGATTGTTTTTGGTTTGGCTCGAACAGCAGTGTTTAAAAAACATAGAAAAACAGTTTCTAGTATCTTGCTTGGCAGCTCGATGCTGATCGCATTTGCTGGAATCATGTGGATGAATCATCAAACGGGGACTATTGAAAATGAGTTAACAGATCGGCATCCGATTTCGATATTATTGCCATTCTATGATGCTGCCAGTCAGCCACTTTCTCAACAAGGTTTATTGGGTTGGGGAATACTAGCTATCACGGCTCTGGGATTTTTCCTTGCTGTAAAACAGCTGATAGTACCAAAGCTTACAGAGCAACTGACTGATTCAAACAGTGAGTTCAAAATAAAAAGAACCCATAAAAAGAACCAAAATGTGCATCAGCTTTTATTTAGTTACAATGCTCAATTAGTAAAAGAACCTAATTTGATTATGCAAGTTCTTTCTTCTTCCTTGTTAACTCCAATCATTTTTATTCTTGCTTTTGCCCTAGGAGGCGAAATAAAATTAACTGATTTAGATAATAAGTTAATCGGTGTTGTTTTCCTGGTAGGGATCGCATTGGCTTTCTTAACAGTTAATCAGACTTCTTTTATCAGTAATCTTATTTCTTTGGATCAAGAAAATTTTCTGTTTATCCGTTCTTTGCCAATCTCTATGAACCAATATTTAAAAGAAAAGTTCAGATTCGGATGGATATTGCAGAGTTTTTTAACTGGTGGGATCGCATTATTAAGCGGACTGTCTTTTCAGCTGCCTTTGTTTTTTATCCCTAGCTTGCTATTTGGTTCTTTATTCGGTTGCTACTTATTGTCACTACGTTATTTCGCTAGAGATTATCGGTTGCTGCTGCTGAACTGGACCAATATTAACCAATTATTTAACAGAGGTTCAGGAAGTTTGGGTTTAGTCGCAACTATGATGGGTTCATTGATCATCAGTATTATTCTTATCGTCTTATACGGAATGTTGGCTTTGTTTTATCCATTTTGGTTAGTGAATATTCCTGTGATCGGTTTAGTTCTAATACTTTCCGCTCTATGGATCGTTTATTATCAACGAACGTTTTGGAAAAAATTTGAATAAAGAAGAGGGGCCGTGACAAAAATCATGTCGCAGCCCCTTTTTTACAGATAGAGGGTGTTCAAAAGTCAGTTTCTCAGTATTAAGTCAATTTTATGTAAAAATGTGAGAAGCTATTTTTACAAAACTTTTTTTAATACTCATAATTACTTCTTATTGCTCCTGCGGTTACTTGTCGCAATGTTTGTGAGATATTTTGTCATCGCTCAAGGCTGAACGTCTCTTTCACAACCTTTTCTTTGTTACACTTCGTTTATTTAAAAAGCCGTTTTTTTCGTTTCATCATGATTGCGTCACGCTTTACTTTGAAATTACGGATGTTATGGTTAAAGACTTCTGATAATACAAGACCTAAAGCGATTGCTCCAGCAATCATAATTGCTTGGACCGCATAATGAGCCGCTTCTCGATAGGATTCAGTAACGAGATTCCGAACCGCTTGATAAGCTAAACCACCAGGGACTAGAGGAACCATCCCGGGAATATTGAAAATCGTTACGGGCATTTTCAAACGTTTAGAGAAAAGATCGCTGATGAATGCTACTCCTAAAGAACCAAGCAATGAACCAAAAGCAGCAGATCCGCCTATTTGAACACAGATCCAGTAGATCATCCAGCCAAAAGCACCAGAAAGACCACAACAAATCAATGAACGCCTAGGTACATTTGTAATAACGGCAAATGCCGCAGTCGCTAAAAAACTAAAAGAAAACTGAATAAATATCGTCCCCATACTTGTGTTCCTTTCCTAATAAAAAAGCTGGAAAATAAAAGCAATCGCAAAACCGATCATCGTAGCGGTCATCATCGCTTCTGTTCCGCGAGAAACTCCTGAGACATAATGTCCAGCTAGCAAATCACGGATAGCGTTCGTAATTTGAACTCCAGGAACTAAAGGCATCACACATCCGATAATGATTAGATCCTGATTGCTTCCTAAGCCAAAACGTACGCTGTAGATAGCGGCTATGCCAATCAATAAAGAAGATAAAAATTCCGATAAAAATTTGATTCTAAAAAATTTCAAACTATATAGATAAGCTGCGTATCCCAATCCTCCAATGACTAAAGTTACAGGTAAATCGGTCATCTTTCCGCCAAATAACACCATAATTGTTCCACTGATCACTGCCGCGCTAACGATTTGCAACCAGACAGGAAAGAAAGAACGGTCTCGGTCGATTGCTTGCAGTTCGCAGTAAAGTTCTTCTAATGTTAGCTCTGAAGCAACATATTTACGTGAAAGATCATTTACTTTTACTACTTTTTCTAAATTAATCGAACGGTTGGTAATTTGTTCCATTCGGATGGTCGAGGTACGATCAAGACCAATAAAGAGACCGGTTTGAGTGACATAGCTGACCAAACGGAAATTTCCAGAAGCTAAAGCAATTCGACTCATCGTATCTTCTACCCGATACATCTCCGCATTGCTTTCCATCATGATTTTCCCAGCGAGTAAACAAGTGTCCAGCAACAGATCTAATTCTTTTCCCGTCATAGCATCTTCTCCAATAATTGATTGATTAGTTTTATTTTACTACAAAACATACCAGAAGCGTAAAGAATAAAAAAACTTGAGGAAGGAATAAAAGAGGCGTATACTGTTTTTGTATTGCGGGTGTAGTTTAGTGGTAAAATCCCAGCTTCCCAAGCTGATGTCGCGGGTTCGATTCCCGTCACCCGCTTAAAATAGGTTGTGAAAAAGCTGCTCTGCAACAAGTAATAAGAACAGCCAAGCAAAAACAACTTCTTATGTTTTTAACTTGGATGGACTTATTACCGCAGATGCAAGCTTTTGCGCACCGTTTACCAAGCGGTTTTGAAATCAGTGTATTGTCTTGAGTATGAAGAAAATTTTTGAATAATAATAAATACCTTACAGATAGAGTGGTGACTGATTAGAGACGAGGAATCCGTCTCTTTTTTGTATTTTTAAGCCATCTTAAAACAGGTTTTATTTTTTGCTGTTTCTATTTCTTTCTAGTATTTATTTATAGGGGAACATATGTTAAGATTTAGGGAGCTGTTAGTAAAGGAGTAAAGAAATGAGCAAAAAAACAACCAAGGCGATCGTGGGGATCGTCGCTGCTGTGATTGCAGGGGCATTCGGTGTTTCCACCACACAAAAAGATTCAGATATCTTTCAGCAGATTACAACTATTTTTGATTCCACACCACAAGCTTCTCAAGTAGCGGATGTGCCAGAATATGATGGAAAACATCAAGAAATAGAAATCAATGGGAATCAGCCGGAATTTACAAAAGAGGATCTTAGCCTTTCCAAAGGGACATGGGAAAGCTATTCAAATATTGATAAATTGAACAGAGTAGGACAAGCCAATGCTATGCTTGGAAAAGATTTGTTCCCTACTGAAAAGAGAGAGCCTTTGTATATTGACCCGACAGGTTGGAAACAAAAGAAATTAAGTGACGGGCAATGGTTATATAATCGCAGCCATTTAATTGGTTTCCAGCTGACTGGTCAAAATAACAACATTAAAAACTTGATGACAGGGACACGTTCGTTGAATGCTCCATACATGCTTGCTCACGAAAATGATATTGCGGCATATATCAAAGAAACAAATCATCATGTACGCTACCGTGTCACTCCTCATTTTGAGGGGGATGAACTGGTAGCCAGGGGAGTGCAATTGGAAGCAGAAAGCATTGAAGACAAAAAAATTGAATTCAATGTCTTTATCTACAATGTTCAAGATGGCTACACGATCAATTATGAGACAGGACAAGCAACAAAAACAAAAAATTAGTAGCAGCTATTCGAATTTTTTATGAATATTATGAAAAAATTGTGTAAAAACATACATTCAAAGAAATATAGCGTATACTTTATGAAAAGAGTACTTTTGATAAAACTACAGAAAAAAGGAAAAAAACATACAAATAGTGTTTCTTAATTTATTCGGAAGTTTGGAATATTTGTTTGTAGTTTTCCCTTTCTTCGAGTAAAATAAGGTTGTAGAAGGTAAGCTGGAATTACCTTGCGGGAAAGAGGTGTAGAATCATGGGTTTTACAGATGAAACCGTACGTTTTGGTTTTGACGATAGTCGCAAAAAAGAAGTGAGCGAAACATTAGCGATTGTTTATCGGGCTTTGGAAGAAAAAGGCTACAATCCAATCAATCAGATTGTCGGCTACTTGCTTTCTGGAGACCCGGCCTACATTCCTCGTTATCGTGATGCTCGAAATTTGATTCGCCGTCACGAACGCGATGAGATCATGGAAGTAATTGTCAAGGACTACCTCTCAAATCATGGAGTGAATTTATGAGAGTAATGGGCTTGGATGTCGGTTCTAAGACAGTAGGTGTTGCTATCAGTGACCCCTTTGGCTGGACAGCTCAAGGAGTAGAGATCATTCGGATCAATGAAGCAGAAGAAGAGTTTGGCTTTGATCGGTTGAAGGAATTAGTAGCACAATATGAAGTAGACCGGTTTGTAGTTGGATTACCTAAAAATATGAACAATTCCATCGGACCAAGGGCAGAGGCTTCCATGTCATACGGAGAAAAGATCAAAGAACTATTCTCCTTGCCAGTTGATTATCAAGATGAACGATTAACCACTGTTCAGGCAGAACGTATGCTAGTAGAGCAGGCAAATACTTCAAGAGCCAAACGAAAAAAAGTCATCGATAAATTAGCAGCTGTGATGATCTTACAAAATTATTTAGACGGCTCAGGTAAGCAATTATTTTAATAATAAAAGAAAAGAGGTAATCTTATGACAGAACATAACCATTCCCACGACCATGAAGGACACGAACACATCACATTGGTGGATGACCAAGGAAATGAAACATTATATGAAATCCTACTAACAGTTGACGGACAAGAAGAATTTGGACGTAACTATGTTCTTTTATATCCTGCTGGTGTTTCAGAAGATGAAGATGTAGAATTACAAGCTTATGCATACATCGAAAACGAAGATGGAACAGAAGGCGAGTTAGAACAAATCGAAACAGACGCAGAATGGGACATGATTGAAGAAGTATTCAATACATTCATGGCGGAAGAAGAAGAATAGAACAAAAGAATGAATGAATTAATAAGATATAAAAAAAGGGATTGTGACAAACGTCTTGTCACAATCCCTTTTTCCAAATAAACGATGTTCAATCAGCTGCCCCTCGGCATTCGCTCGAAAAACGGCGAAATATGAAGAACTATTTTGCCATTTGTTTCTCTAATAATCAGGTCAAAACGTTGACTTCACAGTCTCTTCCTTAAACGGTGTTCTCCTGCCAACTCCTCGGTCACAAGTCACAATATTCAACAAACATGAGAAGCTGTTTTTTGAAATTGTTCCTTGTGACTCAAAGCTGAACGGCAGGCTCACGACCTCTTCCTTAAACGGTGTTCTCCTGCCAACTCCTCGGTCACAAGTCACAATATTCAACAAACATGAGAAGCTGTTTTTTGAAATTGTTCCTTGTGACTCGGAGCTGAACGGCAGGCTCACGACCTCTTTCTTAAACGGTGTTCAAAAGCTTGCATCTGCGGTAATAAGTTCAACCAAACGAAAAATAGGAGGAGCTATTTTTGTTTGGCTGTTCTTATTACTTGATGCAGGACAGCTTTTTCACAACCTCTTTTCGTTTAGTACTACATTTCCTTAAAAAGTAGAAAAGCTTTCGAAGCCTCGTTCGTTTCTTTTACTGTATAATATAAGTAAAGAGTAAAAATCGCTAAAAGATATAAATAAGAGAAAGGATATACAAGATGATATGATTGGTCTGATTTATTTTGTGGTGATCGTTCTGGCAAATACAGTTGGCGCTATTTCCGGCATGGGCGGAGGCGTGTTGATCAAACCGATTCTTGATCTTATCGGTGCCCATTCTATTGCAGGTATTTCTTTTTACTCAACGGTTGCGGTATTCACGATGTCTATTGTTTCGACAGTGCGACAAGTATCAAGTGGGAAATCGCTGAATTGGCAGATTGTCGGTTGGGTATCTGGTGGAGCTGTAGTTGGAGGAATAGCCGGTAACATTGTATTCGAAGTTTTTTTACGGTTGTTTGAAAATGAAAAGCATGTGCAGCTGATCCAAATTTTCTTGACGGTATTGACCTTGGTTTTTGCGTTCTTCTACACCAAGCATCATCAGCCAAAATTTCATCTAACGTCATGGATTTGGTATCTTATATGTGGGGGGATCTTGGGCTTTTTAGCTAGCTTTTTAGGTATCGGTGGTGGACCCATCAATGTTTCATTACTGATGCTGATGTTTGCTTTGCCAATAAAAGAAGCAACGCTGTATTCTCTATCTACGATTTTCTTTTCTCAACTGGCTAAATTGGTAACGATTGCTTTAACAAGTGGCTTTATGCGCTTTGATTTATCTATGTTGTTTTATATTATCCCCGCTGCTGTTATTGGAGGTTTGTGGGGAGCAAAATTTAGCAGGATTTTGTCTCCAAAAAAAGTGACCTTTATTTTTCAAGTAATTGTCCTCGTGGTTCTTTTGGTCAATTGTTACAATGCCTTTGTCATCTTACAAACATTAGGAGAATCTAGACTAACGCAAGTCAAAATCACTGAAACATATTGTTCTAAATGAAAAAAAAAGTATACTATGATAAAAAAATTCATTTTAAAAAATCAGAAATTGGCTGGTGATTTGGATGTTACGGGAAATGCGTTTAGAAGATGCAGAAGCACTACGTGAAATCAATGCGGATCAATTAGGGTATGATATACCATTAACCGTTACGGTGAGACAAATGAAGAAACTGCTGAAGGAGCCAGAGAAAAATTTTTTCTTGGTTTATGAAGATCCTACTTCTAAAAAAGCAGCTGGCTATGTACAAGCGGAGTCCTATGAATCGATTTTTAGCGATCCAATGTTCAATATTATGGCACTTGCTGTGTCTAAATATGCTGAAAAAAGAGGCATCGGAAAGGCTTTGATGACTGGCGTAGAAGAAGAAGCGAAAAAACGAGGAATAACGGCAATAAGGCTTAATTCTGCAGAATACAGAGTAGAAGCACACCAATTTTATGAACACATCGGTTATCATTCCGATAAAATGCAAAAAAGATTTTTGAAAATCCTGTAAATCTTTATCAAAAAAATACCCGATCATCAAGCGGATACTTGATGATCAGGTATTTTTGTTTTTTTGACTAAGAAAGTAATTGCATCAAGAAACCAGAGATGATCAAAACGATGGCACCACCAAGTCGATTGCCCATTTGAGCAAAAGCAATAAGTTCCATCCGATTAGCTGCAGATAAGACGGCTACATTTCCTGTTCCGCCCATCGAGTTGTTGCATAAGCCAGCAGTAATAGTTGATTCAATTGGATATAAACCAAACAAACGACCGACAAATCCTGAAACAACTGAAATCGCGATAACACTTGTCAGACATAAGACAACAAATTGCCATGTCAAAGCAGAAGCTAATACATTCAGATTCAGCAACGCAATACCGATACCGGCAAGAACAGCTGCTGTCAAGTTTTTGACAATCAAGTTATTGAACATGATAGCTGCATCTTCATAATATTCTGGTAATAGGTTGGCGATTTTACAGATGACAACGATAATAATCATAAATGCGTATGCATGGACTTTAGGAACAAAATAGTTACCAATTTGTCCTAAGATGAAGAAAGTCAATGATACCATCAAACCAACACCTAACTGTGGAATGGAAGGTTTCACAGTTCGAGGTTTTCCATCGCCAAGATCGCCTTTTTCCATTAATTTACCATTGCCGTTGAATTTTGGCATTGATTGTCCAGCACGAGCAACTAATGCTGCACCGATGATAGCTAAGACATTTGTCATTGCTGTAGCAGGAATCAGGCGGGAAATGATAGAAGAAGCATCCGTACCTAAAACATTTGCATAAATCGTTGATAAAGGAACGGCTCCGGCTCCAACACCACCAGCCATCGCAGGTAATGAGATGTATAAAACGGAATTTGCAAAACCATTTCCGATAAGCATGCCCACGAGTCCTACGGCAAAAAAGGAGACGACCATTGAAATAAGTGCAACGGGAATAAAACGAACAGAAGCTTTCATCAATAGATTACGGTTCATACCAAGGATGCTACCAGTAATCAAGGCAGCAATATAAAAGTCCAAAAAGCCCATATTGCTGACAAAGTTTTCTGTGGATTTCACTACATATTCAGGTAAGATCCCAAATGTAGCAATCGCAGCAGAAGCGAAGATCGCAAAAACGGAACCACCACCCAAATAACTTTTGACGATAGGGATTTTTGTCCCGATAAAATGAAATAAATTACCGAAAATAACCAAAACTGCGATTGGTCCAATCATATTCGTCGGTAATTTCCCTAAAGCCATTGCAATGATCAGGACAAGGACCATGATCAAATAAAGTGGCAAACTTACGCCGGTGATTTTTGTGGACCAAAAACCTTCTTTTTTCTTTTCCTCAACTGCAGTTGCAGTTGTTGTTTTTTGTGCCATTTTTACAGATCCTTTCTTATTCTGTATCATATGAAAAAAGCCAAAGAAAAGCGGCAAAAGAGCAGGAGTTGGCTGGCCGCTGTTTTGCCGCAGTCGCTTTTTTCTTTTTAGACGTCATACAAAGTTTCTGTATGTTCTTTTACTATAACGATCTTAATCTTCTAAAGATTTATATTCAGGAACCCATTTAGCAGATTCAACTGCTTCTTTGATATCCGTGATTTCTTCACGATTCAAGTTTTGTGCGACAACTGATTTTGCGACAGTTTCAGCAATCGTTTGAGAAAATTCAGTGATTTTTGCTACTGGAGGCAAGATAGCTGCTCCTGGTTTTGTTACATCAACGATTCCGCCTAATGCTCGACTAGCTTGAGAAATGATTTCAGCATTTACTCGTGTAGCTGTTGAAGCAATCAAACCAAGTCCTAAACCTGGGTACATCAAAGCATTATTTGCTTGACCGATTTGGTAAGTTACACCATTATATTCAACATCAGCAGCAGGGATACCTGTTCCAACTAATGCTTTTCCGTCCGTCCATTCTATTAAATCTTTTGCTTTTGCTTCTGCCAATTTTGTTGGATTAGACAAAGGCATGATGATCGGACGTGGTGTATGAGCAGCCATTTCTTTCACGATTTCTTCAGTGAATGCTCCAGGTTGGGTAGAAGTACCAATCATGATTGTCGGATGAATCGCTTTTACAACTGCTTCTAAGTTTGTCAATTCATCAGCATTAATGAATTCTGAGCGTTTGCGAGCGAATGGGATTTGACCAGGAGTCAATCCTTCTGTATCTTCAAACAATAAACCTTGTTTATCTACTTGATAGAAATGTTGGCGTGCTTCTTCTTCAGGTACACCTTGACGGATCATTTCATCTAAAAGGATGTTTGCGATACCCACACCAGCAGTACCAGCACCAAATGTCAAAATTATTTGGTCTTTCAATTGTTCACCGGATATATTCAATCCGCCTAATACACCTGCTAGGACAACAATTCCTGTACCTTGGATATCGTCGTTGAAAGTAGTGATTTGATCTTCGTATTTTTCTAAGATCGCTGCAGCATTTCCTCGTCCAAAATCTTCCCAATGCAATAACAATTCTGGGAATAATTCGGTAGCTGATTGAACGAATTGATCGATGAATTCATAGTAAGTTTCGCCTTCTACACGAGCATGACGATTGCCTAAGTATAAGGGATTATTCAATAATTCTTCATTATTAGTACCAGCGTCGATCGATACAGGCAAAACTTGTGCTGGATTAATACCAGCAGCAGCAGTATAGACCATCAATTTGCCGATAGCGATGTCAACACCGTTCACACCCCAGTCGCCCATACCTAAGATTCCTTCTGCATCAGTCACAACAATCAAACGAATGTCTCGTCCATCTGCCGCGTTCTTCAAACTTGCTTTGATGTTTTCTGGTTCGTTGATTGAAAGAAATGCAGCATCTTGCGGTTTCAAGAAAATTTCGTTGTATTGTTCGATTGAATCCGCGACGACAGGATCATAAACGACAGGCATGAATTCAACTAAATGTTCGCCCATCAATTTATAAAACAATGTCCGATTCGTATTGAATAGATTCATTAAGAAGATACGTTTTTCCAAATCTGTTTGTTTGCTTAAGTATTGACCATAAGCTTGAACAGATTGTTGTTCCAGTGTCTGGACAGTACTTGGAAGCATACCAGTGATTCCATATTTTGCCCGTTCTTCTTTTGTAAAAGCTGTTCCTTTATTTAGAAAAGGATTATTTAATAAGTTTAACCCTGTAAGCATGAATGATTCCTCCTAAGTTTTAATACAAACGAAGTATAGAAGTCAGATGATGATATAGTCAAAAAGAGCAGGTATGATAAATTTTATTTATATGTAATATAGCCAAAAGAAATCAAAATAGCAGTATTTGTTCTTTTTATATCGACAATCCTTGCTTGAATACTATGCGTATCTCTTATATGCTAGAGAAAGAAAAGTAGAAGAATAAGGGATAGATGGAATGGATAAATAGGATTTCTGAGGAAAAAAGCACATGATAGCGTTGATAGGAGTCACCTATGTCAGGTGATAAAAATACATAAGTAGAAAATTAAGAGGAGGAAGAGAAAATGAAAGAAGTTCAATTGATTAGAAAAAGCGAACTATCAGAAGGCGGTTGCAATGCATGTGGCGTAGTAGAAGCGACAAGCTATACATTCCAATCAAGCAATAATCTCTGAACTGACAGTAGGCGGTCTTGTGGACAGTCTGGCGCTTGCTGAAGGTTTTACTGGAGAAGATATTTATGAGATGTTTTCAGAAGTCCGTCAGTTAAAAAAAGGAGAAAAATGCATAGAGGTTCATCATGAGAGCCCGAATGTGAGGTTCAAACGTGGTGATAATGAGATGATCTTCAAGAATCATGTGTCTGATCACACTGAACTATATGAAATCGTGAATCAAATACTGTCTGGGCTTTTTGAATTAGGACCTTATGAGTTCAAGGAAGAAAACGGTAATCCAAAATTAAATGAAGAATGGCAAGAAACGATTGAAACACAAAGAAACAATCCACACTTATTTCAATAGTCTTCCACAGTATTTCGTAAAAATGTTGATGAAAAAGAAACACCGTGAATCAGAGGTCGTGAAAAAGCTGCCCTGCATCAAGTAATAAGAACAGCCAAACAAAAATAGCTCCTCCTATTTTTCGTTTGGTTGGGCTTAATACCGAGAAAATGGCTTTTGAACACCGTTTATTCAAAAAAAGGGACTTTGACACGAATTTTGTCAGAGTCCCATCGGTTTTTTATCTATTTTTATTACAATCATTTCTTCCAGAGTAGTGACATCTGGAATGGCTGAAATGTAAACAGATTATTTGCCTGTATCAATGTCGAAGAGTAATATAAAAAGTGTAAACGCTATCATATTGTTCGTCATTCAATTTTTATAGAAAGAAGGCATTTAGATGGAAAAAACATATCAAGCAGGTACAAATGAAGGAATAGTAGATTTTATCAATATGGAAGATTTAGAAATCGCGGCTTCACAAGTGATTCCAGCTGGTGGTTATGGTTACATCAGCAGTGGTGCTGGCGACTTATTTACTTATCAAGAAAATGAACGGGCATTCAATCATCGTTTGATTATTCCTCATGTATTAAGAGATGTAGAATTACCCGATACAACTACACATTTTGACGAAGAAATGCTGACTGCACCAATCATCATGGCACCAGTTGCTGCTCATGGATTAGCTCATGTGAAGGCGGAGAAAGCTTCTGCAAAAGGTGTAGCAGATTTTGGGACGATCT